>JAQCAN010000095.1 GCA_027621335.1 Bacteroidota bacterium | reverse complement strand
TTCATGGAAATGAGCCCTAACCCACCAGCCAATAAAGAAAAGATATGAACGAATTTCCGTGACGTCCTTTTGGCGAATCTGTGGATGAATAGGGCGTAGATGGCTGAAACGGCATTGTATATTCCAAAGAGGATTCCTACCCAATCTCCTGCCTGATTGAATAATGGAGAATGCGTATCATCAGGCGTTAGTCCGAAGTGATGGGTGGCAATAGAGGAAGTCGTATATACCCACATAGTGAAGAGGCCGAACCAAGAGAAGAACTGGACTACACCTAACCGCTTCATCCGGTCTGGCATGGCCAAGAAATCTTTGAAAAGGTCACCAAAAGAGGATTTAGGTTCATTTTCCTTAAGGCCATTATATGCTGCGAACTCTTTAGGATCATATTCCTTGGTTTTCGTGATGGTGATCAGAATGGTGATTATGAGCATGGTAGCCCCTATGTAGAAGGACCATATGACATTCTGAGGAATCTGACCCGGAGGAGCAGCATTAGCGACATGGAAGACGTTATGCAAGACCCAAGGCAACCATGATCCGATGACCGCACCTATACCGATCAAAACTGTCTGCACGGCAAAGCCATGTGTGCTTTGACTCTTAGGCAACATGTCTCCAACCAATGCTCTGAAAGGTTCCATAGCGATGTTGAAGCTTGCGTCCATGAAAGCCAGGAAAAGTCCTGCCACCCATAGAACAGCAGAGACTCCTAGGAAGGTGCTTCCAGTATCGCTGATGAGTCCATTCGCATTAGGTAGAAGGAAGAGTCCTAAAGCCGCTAGCAAGGCTCCCATCAGAAAATAAGGCTTCCTACGCCCGAGTACGTTCCAGGTGTTATCGCTGAAATGTCCGATGATGGGTTGAACCAACAGTCCTGTCAATGGAGCGACCAGCCAGAACCAGGAAAGCTGATGAACATCCGCTCCGAAGTTCTGTAGGATCCTACTGGCATTTCCGTTCTGTAGGGCGAAGCCTCCTTGGATGCCCAAAAACCCCATGGAGAGGTACCATATCTGAGAATTTGAAAGTCTGGGTTTGGTCAACATAACTTCTGGCTTGGGATTTTCTCTCTATTGGACATTTTCATTTCACAGACTAAAAGAGTCCGTCAAGGCACAGCATTCTCTACACGATAGACCCTATAATTCCAAGGACCCAATTCTTCTGAATAGCCGTCTGTCAACTCCATTTCGGCACCCGTGAAGAGCTCTTCATAGAAACCTGGCATCGAAACTGACGCTAGACCTACCTTACGCGGTTCTCCAGACATGTTCAGCAACACCACGACCGCGTCTCCATCTTTCACCCTTTCATAGGCGATGACACGCTCATCATCCGTGGAACTGATGACCTTAGGGAAAGCCCCATCCTCTCCATTCCAGAGTGCCTTGTTGTTATGCTTGTTCTCCAGCAGCCTGGTGTAGAAGCCCTTCAAAGGCACTTCTGTCCAGTCGATCTCATCTTTCTCGAAAAATTCCAAGCGATGGTCGAGCGCGGCTTCTTGACCGCTATAGATCAACGGCATCCCGAAAATGGTAGCGGACATGACGGCCATGGTCTGAACGCCATCGCCCAATCGCTCTCCCGCTGTTCCTTTCCAAGTGTTCTCATCATGGTTACTGGTCATGTTCAATCTATATGCACTCGGAGGGAACCGCTGTTCTTTTTCCAGATAGGCCACCACATCACTGGCACCTTTGGTCCCTTGGGCCAAGTCATTCATGACGAAATGCCATTCCCAAGCATAGCTCATGTCGAAGGCATTCACATGGTGTTCCACATGCTCAGCCTCTGCCAACATGAATACAGGTTTCACCGTATCCAATGCGGCCCTGGCCTGATCCCAGAATTCATCAGGAACCCACTCCGCCACATCACATCGGAAACCATCTAAATCCACATCCCTGAGCCAGAATTGCATGTCGTAGATCATCTCATTGCGCAAGTCCTGGTTGTCGTAATTCAAGTCGGCCGTATCCCACCAATCCGTGCCTATGGGGGGTTGAAGCCCACCAATGCTATCCAGCGTGTACCAGTCCATATGACCAGCTTCAACCCATTTATGATCCCAAGCCGTGTGGTTGGCCACCCAGTCGATGATGACTTTCATGCCCCGTGAATGTGCATCTTCCACCAAGGCCTTGAAATCATCCAAGGTGCCGAATTCCGGGTTGATGCCTTTATAGTCCTGCACGGAATAGTAGCTACCTAGGCCACCCTTCCTGTTCTTCACTCCAATAGGATGGACTGGCATGAACCAAAGGATATCCACCCCCATCTCTTCTAATCTCGGAAGATGCTCCTGAAAGGCTTTGAAGGTGCCTTCCTTGGTGTACTGCCTCACATTGACTTCGTAGATATTGGCGCTCTTGGCCCATTCAGGGGTCGTTTTGACGTTGGCTTCTTCCTGTATAGCTTCCTCGGATACTGGAGCAGGCGGACTACAAGACGTGATTAATAGCAGGACGATGCTGAAAAGGGAGATGAATCTAAAAGGTGTTGTCATGTTACTTTATGATTTCAAATGAATAAGGAGGTAATGTCAAAGTGTATTGTGCGTTTCCTTTGGATGTAATCGGGCTTCCGTCCCAGGTGGTTCGTGCTAGTGAGGTCTGATCGTCATCAAATGTGAAGTCAATCTCCTCTTCCGTATCCGAATTATTGATCAGGACCAGAACGGAGGCTCCGAGATAATTCCGTGAGAAGACATAGGTGTTCTCTGTGATAAGATGCTCCCTGAAGTCACCATAGATGAGGGGAAGCGAGTTCTGTCTCAAGTTCATGAGTGCCTCATAGACCTTCAGCAATTCGGTCTCCTTTCTGTCATAGCCTGCAAAGCGCATCATCTTTCGGTTATCGGGGTCATTGCCTCCGAATGAACCAAATTCATCTCCATAATAGATTACAGGCAATCCTGGCAATGAGGTGACCAAAGCCATGAGCAATTTGCTCTTATTATATGCCACGCTGTCCCCTACTCCAATCTCACGGGTCCATCCAGCGACCTTGGCGTCTTCATCCAGTCTCAGCGCACCACCAGCGTAGCTGATGAATCTGGCTCTGTCTTGATTTCCAGTGATGTTACCCATCAAGTGATGATGACCGAATGCGTCCAAACTAGCATGGACCGAGGTAGAGAAGTCTTCGAAAGACCCTCCTTCACTGACCAACACTGCCACAGTGGCGTCATAGACGTTGAAATCGAACTGAGCATCCAATTGGCCAGTATTCACATAACTTCCCACTAATTCACGTGACCCATAGGTCTCTCCTATCTGGTAGAGAGGTTTTCCAGTGCTGGTGACCTGCTCCTTGAGTTTACGGGTCAAGGTGCGCCAGAAAATCTCAGGAACATGCTTTGTCGCATCATGTCTGAATCCATCGAAGTCATATTCTTTGATCCAATAGATGGCTGAGTCTGTGAGCATCTCGTATACCTCAGGCTTATCCAATTGGAGGGAAGGCATGAACACATCGAACCAAGTGGTCAAGCGATGATCATCCCATCGCTCGGTATTCAAGGTGCCATCGGGTAGATATAACTCTGTGGCCACTTCTGGATGAGCCTTGTAATATGGATGTTCCTCATGGACATGGTTCGCCACGAAATCAAGGAGAACATTGAGGTTCCTCGCATGGGCCTTATCTACTAGTTCATGAAGATCGACCGGTGTTCCAAAACGCGGTTCCACCAAGGTGAATGACACAGGCCAGTAGCCATGGTAAGGAGAGAATCGGCTTTCTGGTTCAGGCCAATAGCCGTATGGTCCATCCACATTCTTGACCACGGGTGAGATCCAGATCGTATTGATACCGCGTTCCTCAAAGAAGCCTTCGTCCACTTTCGCAATCAAGCCACGGAGATCACCACCCATGCTGTTAGCCTTTGGTAGCACCAGTTCAGGGTTCTCCATATGGTCATTGGCTTTATCACCATTTGCAAAACGATCGATGAAGACGTTGTACAAGCTCATGGCATGTCTATCCATTCTATCCAATTGACTGACCTCCGACATGGGCTGACCATATTCCAATGGGATAAGGATATCATTGGACACGTGACGGTCGTCACTGACCCAAGCTCGCACAAAAGAACGTTTGACCGAACTCGCATTCTCGGGGAGATGAAGAATCCACCCATCTCCCTCTTCAGTACATCTGATCTCACTATTATTCCAAAGCGCAATCAATTTCTGCCCCTCGGACTTACCTGAAATGGCAATCTGACCATCATTGAAATGAGCAGTGATAAAGATGGGAGCCCTCTCTTCATCCCCGAATTCAAGGACCTGATTATAACCCCCTGAGCCATTGCTCACAGAGTCGGGACTATCAGGATGTGAGGCTTCCTTTCCATCCAGTACCATTTTATACTGATACTTACCTGGAGACAAGATGAAATCTGTTCGATATAAGCCGCCATCCTCTATGAACGGATTAGCATTGACATTCCATGCATTCATCTCTCCTTTGATCTGAACGCTGGTGTAGGTCTTACCGTGAGGGTCAAACGTGAAAATCATCTTTTCCATTAGGGATTTCCTAACTGGAATCACCGAAGCAGAGCCCCCTTTCCATAAATAGATGGCCTCTAAGCCACTGGCATCATCGGATTGGGAAATGACAAGTTCATCACCCTCGAAGGAGTCCATGAACAATCCTTTGCTCACCCCGACCGAATCCAATTCCTCTGACTTGATGGTATAATCGGTAAGTGAGATCGAGGTAGGTCCTGGCCCCATTCTGAAAGGAGAACAAAGTCCAATGACTGAGCTATTCTCCAAAAGGGTATACGCCTCTATTGCATTGTCAGATCGGTGACAAGCGCTGGAAATAAAGATTCCTGTTAGCGCAAGGCAAGCGGCTGACGATTTTAATGACATTTCGAGCATGGAATTAAATCAGTCTGTTATCCCCAAATCTAATCAACCGCACAATATCTTATTCTACCGGGCACTCGGATAGGTACAGTTTCGACCTATTCGATTTCCGACAAACTCAAACCTCAGTCATGGAGGATGAGATCCATATGGTCTAGATGATATTTCACCAGACCATCAATAGGCTTACGAGTGACTATACCCAAGGTAATACCCATATCAGAGGCTGCCCTCTCCAATTGCTCTCTGAAGAAGTATCCCACAGAACCAATGAAATGAACTGGAACTTCCTTCGCATCTCGGTAGCACAAGACATGGATCCTGATAAATTCCTTCAGTCCCTCATAGACCATATCATCAACCCATGGATGGTCCTTATGCTCAGCAATGAACCTCATGAAAGACGCCAAATAGACATTGGCGTGTGGCATCATATAGACATTCTCCATGATGATGTCCTTGGTCAATCCGAATCGATCGACAAGATCCTCATGGATGACCTTAGGCAAATGCTTGTATAAGAACGCACTCAATAATTTCTTCCCGAAATAGCTCCCGCTTCCTTCATCTCCAAGGATATAGGCCAAAGCAGGGACTTCTTCAGCAATACCTTGGCCATCGAAATGACAGGAGTTCGACCCTGTACCAAGGATACAACTTATAGAGGGCACGCCTGTGTAAGTTGCGTATGCAGATGCGACAAGGTCATGATCCACGATGATGGACGCTTTATTGAAGACGCGTTTCAAGGCCCTCCTTACGATCTCCTTCAAGTGCTCGCTGCTCGCACCCGCTCCGTAATAGTACACCTGATCCACTTGATCGGCATATTGGAAAAGATCCTCATTCTGCTTGATGGCATTGGCTATGATGGTCTCGTTATGAAAATAGGGGTTGAAACCCATTGTCTTGAAGAGCACTTTGTCTTGGGAATTCTTCAATAACACCCAATCGCTTTTTGTTGATCCGCTATCAACTATCAATACCATAATTCAAACGTCTTTCGTTTACCAGAATTCCTCAGCTGAACTTGCTAACCTTCCTACTTATTGTTAGATTTACACTAACTCGGAAGGAGGTAAAAGTAATATTTTTGTCATACGAGAAGTCTAGCCTTTTTACACCCGTCAAGACCATGTCCCATCCACCTATGAAACGACTCAATCCGCACATCTCAATAGATTGTGTGCTCTTCGGTTTCGACTTTGAGAATCTACACGTGCTCTTAATCGACAGAGGCCGATACGATAGCGATTTCAAGAATGAGATCGTTCAATATGCCCTGCCTGGTGACCTGATCTATATGGACGAGCAGTTGGATGAAGGGGCGCAGCGAGTGTTGAAGGACCTCACTGGTCTGCAGAACATCTTCATGGAGCAATTCGGAGCATTCGGTGATCCTGGTCGCCTCTCATCAGAATCCGATCAACGCTGGCTTAAGAGCATCCGTTCTGAACCTGAAGAGAGAGTAGTGACCATAGGTTATTATAGCCTGGTCAAAATGCATGACTATATTCCAGTTGCTAGCTCTTTCGCTCGATCCGCAGTCTGG
This sequence comes from Bacteroidota bacterium, assembly GCA_027621335.1. GTDB lineage: Bacteria > Bacteroidota > Bacteroidia > Flavobacteriales_D > JABDKJ01 > JABDLZ01. The sequence goes on along the minus strand of JAQCAN010000095.1, from coordinate 2,132 downwards.
GTCCCGGTCAATGAAGTGGCCGAATTAGCTTTTGACCACAACATACTCTTAGACAAAGCGCTTTCTGCTCTTCGCCAGACTTTACAGACCCGTCCAATAGGTTTCAATCTTTTGCCTCCGAAATTCACTTTGAGCCAACTTCAGCGCCTTTATGAGGCCATCCATAACCGTGATATCGATAAACGCAACTTCCGAAGGAAGATCATAAAGCTGGGCATAGTGACAGAGTTGGCGGAAAAGCAGGAAGGAGTAGCCCATAAACCTGCTCGTTTCTTCTCCTTCGACAAGGATCGCTATGAAGAACTCCTACAAGAAGGATTCGAGAACTTCAAATTATAGAGGGTTCTTTCTACTACTCCATTGGTTTGACTCTTCTGCGTGGGGTTAGCTTTACACTTCAAAGGATTCAAAATCAAATGACCAACCGGAGCTATGAATCTCATCTACCTGCTTGATATCACTGGGACCTTGGTCTTTGCCATCTCCGGGGCTCTTTCAGCCTCAGAAAGAAGGCTGGATGCTTTTGGGGTCTTGGTCATTGCATTCGTCACCGCAGTAGGCGGAGGTACTCTTCGAGATGTCCTCATAGGCAGCACTCCTACCGCATGGATGAAGGATCTGAACTACCTCTATGTCGTCCTTTCAGCAGTCATCATCACCTATTTCTTCAAAGTACATCTGGTCAAACTGAAACGCACCTTCTTCCTCTTTGACACCCTGGGAATCGCTCTTTTCACCATCCTTGGCGTTCAGAAGACCCTGACCTTCGGTCTCTCCCCGGTCATTGCCCTCATCATGGGTACAGTTTCGGCCGTATTTGGAGGAGTCATCAGAGATATACTCTGCAATGAAGTGCCTCTGATATTCAGGAAGGAGATCTACGCGACAGCTTGTGTGACCGGGGCAGCGATATACCTGATAAGTTTTCCAATCCTAGGCAAGGAACTCGCTACAGGCCTAACAGTAGCCATCATCATCACGATCAGGACCATTGCGGTAAGGAGGCATTGGTCGCTACCCTATGTATAAAAAAGAACCCCTCCATTGATTGAAGGGGTTCTTAACTTACGGAAAAGACTCTGATCAGTTCTCGATGAACACCCTTTGAGTGAATAGAATTGCTTCATCATTCCTTCTAATGACCAACAGGTAGACTCCTACCTTCAGATTCGTCTGAAAAGCAGCACTAGAGGATATCAGTCTTTCCTGAAAGACTAATTTACCACTAAGGTCAATGATCTCTACTTGACTACCAATAAGCTCTTTGTCCACCAATGTATATGATAGAAGCCCAGCGACAAGGGGATTGCTATTCAGGGTAAAACCATCGGAGTTGACCAGTTCAGGTATTCCAACTGGATCAAGGACATTGATCAATCCCTTCATACCACTGGCGATATGGTCGTCACATACATAGTATATTATTCCTACTTCTTCCACAGTGAAGGTGAATGAAGCCGTGTTCGTACCGAATCCGCCAACTAAGGCTGCAGTGCCATTGGCCTCCCATGTTGCTTGGCTGACCTCCGTGGTAGGATGGACGGAACTGGCATTGATGGTGATGTTATCCCCCACGTTGACCGTCAACTCAGCAGGCGCGTAAGTGAGCCCACTGGTGCTGATAACGTGGTCTGTGGCCATGCTTGATACGGTTAAAAAGAGGAACATGGCAAGGGAAGAAAGTAGATGTAGCTTCATAGTATTTGTGATTTAAACTTTGGGCGGCAAGTTACAATCCTGAATTCAAGCATTGGACACCTTCCTATCTCATATGTCAGCAACTCTATGAGACCTATTTTTTCCTAAAACAAGGTCATATGCGAGCCGGAGCTCTTTAGGAGCATTCTTTTGTAATCATTCCGTGAATATTCTGTGATACTCAGAATCTATGTTTGTACGAAATGACAAGCTGAATGTTAAGGAAAGGTATTTTCATTGGTTTTTTTTGCATCTGTCTGATTTCACCGGCATATGCTGGAGGCGGCTGGGTGAGTAAAAAAGGGCAAGGCTATTATAAACTGGGGTTTTCTTGGGTAGAGAACCGCGGCTACTATGGATCCAATGGCCAATTCCTGAACTCCTTGAACACCAGCCTATGGACGACATCTGTCTACGCTGAACATGGACTAGGG
>JAQCAN010000094.1 GCA_027621335.1 Bacteroidota bacterium | reverse complement strand
AAATCGAAGGTGCTATTCTATGGGGGTGGGCCCACCAGGGCTTGAACCTGGGACCACCTGATTATGAGTCAGGTGCTCTAACCAGCTGAGCTATGAGCCCGAAAAAAAATCTTAAATCTATTCCAACACACTGGGCCAGTGCCGCCTATGCGGCATGAGCCCGAAAAAAATCTTACATCAATTCCCCATCTCAAGGCCAATGCCGCCTGTCCTTAAAAAACCATTTTTTCGATGCAGATTGAGTCAGCTTCTCTGAATCCTGCATCGGGCTTGCAAATCTATACTTTTGCCATCTAATCCCAATACCTCGTCCTCATTCCATTATTTGCAGACCATAGCGACAGATTCGAGGCTATCCTCTTGGACCTGGGAGGGGTACTCCTCAATATCGACTATAACCGCACTTCGGCCGCTTTCAAAGCCCTCTCTGGAGGGGACTTCGACCAGATGTATTCACAAGCCAAACAAGAATCCCTCTTCGATCAGTTGGAGACGGGCCGCATCACGCCTATGGAATTCAGAGAGAAACTTAGAGAGCTCGGGTTCCAACGGTCGGACGTAGAACTGGATACAGCATGGAATGCCATGTTGCTGGACTTTCCTGAACATAGATTGAACTTCTTGGAACAACTCTCCAAGGAGAACACCTTGTATTTGTTTAGCAACACGAACGACATCCATATCCAATCCTTCGAAGCAAGAATGGAGAGTGAGGGGCAGTTGGAACGTTTCCGGAACTGTTTCCAGAACATCTATTATTCTTCAGTAGTAGGTAGACGCAAGCCAGAGGTCAGTACCTTTCAGTGGGTATTGCGAGCTGAAGGATTGGAAGCCTCCAAGGTCCTTTTCATCGATGATTCGGAGCAGCATGTGGTTGGTGCTAGGGAAGCAGGCGTAGACGCCTATCACCTGAAGGCGGGAGAAGAGGTTTCAAGCCTCTTTGTCTGAGATCTCTTGGCAGAGTTCTATAAGAACACCTTCAGTGCTTTTAGGATGGAGGAAGGCAACCCATTTGTTGTCAGCGCCCCGTTTGGGTTCTTCATTGAGGACTTTGAAGCCTAATTCACTGAGTCTGGCCATCTCGGCTCTGATGTCTTCTACGTGGAACGCAATGTGATGGATGCCGGGGCCTTTCTTTGCTATGAACTTGGCAATGGGGCTTTCAGGAGTACTGGCTTCTAAGAGCTCGATTTTATTGGGGCCTGATTTGAAAAAGGAAGTCAGCACGCCTTCGCGTTCTACCGCTTCACGCTTATATGGATCGCAGCCAAGTAGTTTGGCATAGATTGACTCGGCCTGAGCCAAGTCCTCTACAGCGATGCCAATATGTTCTATCTTGAGAAGGTGGGCTGATGTATCCATAGCCCAAAGAAATTCATTTCTTCTCGAAACTGCTACCGAAGCTCATGTCGTAATTCAGATAGTACTGCCCATTCTGTAGCTTCTTCACGTCCACTGTATTAGAGACGCCACGCTTGACCATTCGGCCATAAGCGTCATAAATCTCGAAATGGGTATTGTCAGAGAATTGAATCTCGGACTCCACTTTCTTCAGCTCGGTCTGCAGTGTGACCATTTTAGCGTTCTCACAATGGACTGGATCCGAGTAGCGGAGTTTCCCTTCTGATGTTCGCTGAGCGACCCTGAAGGTGTTTCTTCCACTATGCAGGTCAGCTTCGAAACTGTATGTGTTCTCATTCATACGGCCCATGCCAGACACTTCACCCACTGTGATCCATTTGTTCCACTTGAACTGTTGGATTTTATAAGGCAATTCACCAATTTCATTTTTGGTCTTCCAACTCAAGCGGCCTTTCTCATCGATGTTCATGGATATCATTTCGAAGGTGCTTTGCAGAAGCACTGCATCCGAATTAAGGATCTTCGGGGCACTATCGTCATGGTGATTGATGGTCACGGTGACCTTATCTCCCACTTCCAATCCCAGGATATGGAGGTCGATGATGAAGGCACTGGAGTTGATCTCATCCGAGGTGATCTCTCCGTTCACTAGGACTTCATAAACGCTGAATCCGACTCCCTTGGGCCCTACAGGATTCTTCACATAGATGTCCTTGCCTTGGTAGTAGCCATCCATAACTATGGATGCTGAGAAGCTCTGAACCGTGAAGGCCAAGCTAGCTGCGCAACATATTAGTGTTCTTACCATCACACCTCGTCAGTCTGGTTGAGTCATTTCGTTTGGGCTAGATCATTGATCCAAGTGAAGCTGCGCGCGCTTTCCAACATGCGTAGGGCTTGAACTTTCTCGAACTCTTCCATAGCGGAGGATCGAATGACCATCTTGCGTTCATCTCCTCCTTGTACGGCCATGAAATGGAATTGTTCCATGGATCCATCAGGAAGGCGTTTGCTGTAGAGTATGTGGTGGTCGGTTTCTTCGATGACTTTATAAGTCCACACCGGGTCCATGGTCCATTCGGTTTTGAGGTTGGATATCGTCTGGGATTCTTCTCTGAGCTGGATATTGAATCCGCGCCCCACATTGATGTCCAAGACGCCTGTGATGTCATTCAATGACATACTAGGCTCAACCCCTTTGGAGGCCATACCTGGAAGAGCAATGGCACCATCAATAGAATAAGGATTCAGTGAAATCATCTCCACATTTTTTTCAGGAGTGGAGGACGCAGACGCCTCATTCACATGCTCCACTTCAGGGGAGGAACAGCCCAGAAGGACTATAGACAGTAGCAAGCACAACAGCTTTCGCATCATTTCTGGTGTTTAGACCAGTTTGTTCTACGATGCGATGAAAGAAATGTTTCAGAGGATGAGAAGTTTCATCACCCTTGGTTCGGGATTACCTCAATAGCGTGAAGGAGCCTTTGAAGGACTCAGAATTTGCAGGATTGAGAATGACATAGAAATAGGTCCCCTCACTGAGATCGTCCATGTCCCAGTCGTTCCTGTAATTCCTTTTCTCAAACACAACATTCCCCCAACGGTTGTATACATAGACCACAGGGTTCACGAATTTGTCTATAGCTTGGATGTAGAAGTAGTCATTCTGCCCATCGCCATTGGGCGTGAAGACATTATAGGTCTCAATGATGCAGGGCTCTTCAAGGACATAGGCCTCATCTATGGCGATATTGCCACAGATGGGATCGCTTATGAGGAGAGTATAATCCCCACCGAAATAAACGGCCTGAGTGGCTTCAGAACCAAGGAAGAACTGTGTGCCTAGGGAATCATAGGTCCATTGATAATTCACTTGAAGCCCATTGATCTGTTCGGTCGTGGTCAAGAATTCCTCTTGGCCGCTGCAAAGCTCTGTGGTATCAGGGAGGATATCCGCGAGAGGAAAGGGGAGGAACTCCACTTCAGCGTCTATGGTGGTTTGGCAGAAGTTATCAAAATAACTGAGGGTGTAGAACCCTGGTGCCGACACATCGATGTTGGAACCACCTACGCTGAGCACGAATAAAGAGTCATAATCAGATGTATAGGCCCAGCTTCCACCAGCATATTGGTTCTCTATCTCGTAGTCTATGGTGAGGTTGCATGCAGGAGGGAGAACACTCGCAGAAACAGGAGGAAGGACCTCTAGGACGATGGTGGTATCATAGGTGCAGCCGAAGTTGTCTGTGACATTGAACGTATATTCGAAAAAGCCGATTTCGGTAGGCGAAACCTCTATGATAGTGTCATTGTTCGAGATGATTGATGGAGCATCATTCCAGAATCCATCAACAAGTTGAGGGGTATAGGTCTCTAAGGTCGGGTCGATATCTGCGCTGAACTGGATGCCCCACGAGAAGATGTAGCCATTGTCCGCACCAAGATTATCAGTGACGGTGATGGTCCACTCACCATTGATGGGACAGCCCACTAGGTCTGAGAGTGGCTGGAAAGGCATATAGTCACCTTCTGGGACGAAGCTATCATTGTACGTTCCTGGGCCATCTCCTGATATATTTTCCATAGAGTTGGTTCCACATGAATCCACAAAGGTGCCTGTAGCAGTGGCTGTCCAGCAATATTCGTAACCCACACCAGGTGTGATATTGGAACTCTGACCATCTACGGGGCCAGTGGCCCACGGCTCACCCAAGTTGCAGGATCCACCACTCTGATCCTGCAAGATGATGGTTGTTCCATCAGGGCAGGAAAGAACGATGTCCAAGTCACCAAGGTAAGAGTGCTCCAAGGTTGCGCAGATGGCGATAACATCGTCCGCATTCTCCAATGTAGCTCCGATGGGGAAGTCATCCAGTACGATGGTAGTCTCATAGGAGGCCCCAGAGCCGTCTGGCAAGAAGGTCTGTCCAGCAAGGAACCCTCCTCCTATAAATGAGGACTGGACCGGAATGACCCCGAAACTCTGGGAGGAGTCTTGAGCGATTCCACCGATGAGGGTTGTGGAATTGCCCAGGCATATCTGCTCTTGATATTGGCTGATCAATCCAGCGAAGCTAGGGGTGGTAGAAACACGCACAGCCAGATCGAAACGATTCATCAGACCGAGGGTATCAGTCACAGTCAGTTCTATCGGATATCCGAATTGATCGTTATAGGTATTGGTGACGGTGGTCAGGCCAAAGCCTTCCAATTCCGTTCCATCACCTAGATCCCACTGGAAATAAGTGTTGTCATTGGTCTGATTATATCCAGAACCATCTGAATATGGGAATATGCCATTGGCCGTGATGGTCACTTCTTCCCCTTGGCAGATATCTATATAACCGAAGGCATCGACCTCCGACTCAGAGCTGGTGAACTCCATATCGAAAGGTTGCCAGAAGTTCCCACACTGGATCTGGCTAGTGAATCCCGCACCACCAGTGCTGCTTACGGTCGACTCGAAGAGGAAGGTCAGACATCCGTCCGGATTGTCCAAAGTGGCGAAAACGGAGATCACAGGCAAGGCATCCGAACTGCTGTTGTACATGCCCAATATGGGAGAACCTGTATCAGGTCCATCGAAGATGGTCAAGAAGTCTCCTGGCCGGATGTCGAATTCATCACCTACGGTTTCCGTATCCACAATAAAACTTACTGCATTCCCGCCATCAGGGCAGATAGTGATGGAGAAAGATTCACCTGGGCCATAGCCTCCGGCCGATCCGCCCGCATCAGTCAGGACCACAAGGTCGCCACCACACTCAATCGTGACTGTACCGCCATCAGAGATGAGGAGGTCTTGAGCGTTGAAGCCAATTGAAATGAAGACAGCGAAAAGAAGGGTAAGGATGGGTAATCTCATTTCTTATTGCTTTGGTAATAGGCGTTGAACTCATTGATGAATTGCTCCATAGGCTTGATGACAAGCATCTTGTCCTCACCTTTGAAACGGAACGTGGCTCCGTGCTTCTGGTGCTCGTCCAAGAGGATAGAGAAACCATTAAATTGGCTGGAAGGAATCTCCATTACCTCCAAAGACGTCAAGGCTTCAGCCTTTTCTGAGGGAATGTCCACTATTGAATAACTATGGTCCAGATAATAGGTCCAGAATGCCAATCGACTAGGCGCATTCGCTTGCATATCAGAGAGTTGCTCCTGCGAGAAGCGTACTTTCAGGCGAGGGTCAATGCTGGTAGATTGGGCCATTACATTGAGCCCCGTGAAAAAGATGGATAGGAGGGTAAGGTAGCGTAATGTCATATTGTAAGGGATTGATTTCTATGAACCAAGCTCCGAAAGTAATAATTCACAGGGGCCGAGGAGGCAAAGGGGCCGCCTAAAACTGCCTAGGCTTGTGTTCTTGAATTCCTAATGGCATCTAATGACTGAATCTATACAGGTCAAAGTCATGCTGCCTGAGCAACTCCTCTTTCTGACTGAAATGCACGTTCAAGCTGTCCATGATGCCATTCCCTATCAAGGTGAACTCACTATGAGCGTCCATGAAGAGGATCTCAGGGGCCTGCTCCAACTCACGCCAATCCACCTGCCCAGCATTCCATAGCGCGAGGATGCCCATGGCCTTCATGCGGTCATCGAAGGTCCGCTTGAATTCTCCGGGCTCACAATCGGCAATGTAAAGCTCAGGGTCCAGGTGATAGGCCAAGGTGAGGTCGTAATAAGGAGGGCAGATGAGGGTCTTGGTTCCATTGCCTTGGTACTCGGCCACCTTTTGTGCAAAGGCAGAAGGCACTCGGTCGGCATTCTCTGCTTTGGGTTTATATTCCATGAAGAACACGACACACATCATGATCAGGGCCACTTTGGCCACTCCTCTGTCTAACTGTAGGATGGCCAATGAACAAAGGATGTAGAATGGAGGGGTGCCCTAGAAAACATAGCGATCCAGATACATTGGCGCTTTGTAGGATACAATGTACATCCCTATCAATGGGGCAAAGAGCCAAAGGAGGAGCATCCGTTGCTCGGGCTTGACTTTGGAGGAGAAGAACACACAGACGAAGATGAGTCCGAAGCCGACAAGGAAGAGGAGCTCATAGACCTTCGAATGGACATCCACGGGAATGGAAGGGAAGTCCACATAGTAAGAGCAGAGGGTGACGAAGATGAAGGAACAGGTGATGAGCAGAATCGTCCTCAGGGCCTTGTTTTGGAACATCTGATTCATTTGACGAACAGTGGCCAACCAGAACAGGGTCATCAGGACCACGAAGAGGAGTGCAGAGCGATTGGTCATCATGCTGGTGATATAGGCCACCTCCTTGATATCCTCCAAGTGTCTGACCCAAGTTCCCTGTGAGACAGAGAGGAAAGAGCGGTAGACGAACAGTCCCACATAGGGCAAAAAGAGCAGTAGGGTGTAAAGCAACGGCCCTTTCAAAGCTGGCCATCGCTTCCTCCAAGGGGCACTGAAGACCAACACCGAAAGTTCGATCAGAAGCACTGCCACCCCAAAGAAATGGGTGTAGAGCATGGCTACAGTGCTCAGCACGTAGAGCCAGCGGGTCCGCTTGTCACTCTCTCCCTCACATAGCTTCATGAAGGTATAGACCGATACAGTGGCTAGGAAGGCCAATAGGGCATAGGCCCTGGCCTCATGGGCGAATTGCTGGTGATAGTTGGAAAAGAGCAGGAGGATAGCGGCCCCAAGGCCTGCCAAGACACCCCAATACCTACTCGTGACTTTGTAGATCACCGGAACAGTCATGGCAGAGAAGATGGCACTGGGAAATCTCACACTCAGCGGACCGATTCCAAAAATGGCGGTCCAGGCCTTCACAAAGAGGTTATGCAACGGAGGGTTGTTCTCATGGATCAAGAGCTTCAAGTACTCCAAAAGCGGGGCCTGAGCCCAGAAGATGGTGAAGGGTTCATCCAGGTAGATTTCCGTGCTGGTCAATCTCCAGAACCGGAAATACAGGGCCAGCAAAAGAAGCAGCCATGGAGCCGCACGCTGGAATCGTGGATTTTCCAAGAAGCTTATGGCATTGGAATCGATGTTGGTCAAGGTCTCAGGGCAAATTGGTCAGGGACCAAAGTAAGAAAGTACCGAGATCTTAGAATTCGAAATAAGGGTCCACTATCTTTTGAACTAAGGAGATATTGAGCTGTGGAACCAGAAAAGAGATCAGAATCTGTGTAAGAGACAGCTTGCGTGCATTCCCGACCCCAGAGCTGCGAATGCGACAAGATCACCTTTCCGGATGCCCCTATCGTTGAGTTTTAGACCTGCGAGTTCATAAAGAAGAGTGGGCGCAGTGGCTACAGCATTGTTGCCGAGATAAGGAGCGGTCAAAGGAACTTTTTCCTCTGGAAAGGAATCAATTCCCTCCAAGGCGAAAAGACGCTTGATGATCATAATCACCATTTTGGAATTTGCCTGATGCATCAGAAAATAATCGATATCCTCCAATTTATAACCGATCATCTTCAAGGTCTCTGACATCAGATGCGGAGCCTCTTTCAATGCATACCGCATGACCATGAGGCCATTCATCTTTAGGTATTCTTGATCAGGGATGCAATTCGGATAATTAGAAGGTCCCATGATGAGACTGTCGGCCTCCTCCGCGCAATGAGAAACAGTTCGAAAGCCTTTCACACCTTTATCCTCCCTGGTTGCGCACATGACCACGGCCCCTGCCCCATCGGCAAATATCATGCTGTCCCTATCGAAGTGATCGGTGATTCTAGAAATCGTATCAGCACCGATGACCAACACACAAGAGGCCTGCCCCGATTCTATGTAAACGGTCGCCTGTGCAACACCTTCAATCCAGCCACAACACCCGAAGATGAGATCGTATGCAACGCAGTTGATATTCTTGATTCCCAATTCACGCTTGACTTTGGCAGCGAGATTTGGAATAAAGGAACTTTGAGAACCATGGCTTGTTATATCCCCGGTGTTATGAGCGAAAATGATGCGGTCGATCTGTTCTGGATCTATCCCTGACGTTTCTATTGCTTCTTGAGCAGCTTTAAGGCCCATATGCGAAGCCATAATTCCGTCATCAGCCAATCTCCTGGTGTGAATGCCTGCTACTTCTGAGAACCTTTGAATCGTTTCTCGAGTGTCCGCACTCTCTTGGAGGCCTGTTTTAGAATAGAATGTCCTCTCAAGGAAATCGCTGTTATCGATCCTGAGATCGGGGATATAGTCCCCAATTCCATGTATGTAAGCGTTGAACATTGGTC
>JAQCAN010000093.1 GCA_027621335.1 Bacteroidota bacterium | reverse complement strand
GGGATGTACAGATGGGCCACCATCACCGATCCCAGGCCGCGATTGATCAACTGACGGAAGGGGAAGATCTCAATGCTATCCAATCTCGCCCGATCATGTGGAATAAGAGGAAGCGCTAGGTGCGAATCCGAATCGGTATCGCCATGGCCGGGGAAATGCTTGGCATTGGCCAAGACGTTCCTGCTCTGCAGTCCTCGCATATAGGCCACTCCTTTTCGTGAGACATTCAATCGGTCCTCCCCGAAGGAGCGGTAGTTGATGACGGGGTTCTTTGCATTATTGTTCACGTCCACCACGGGTGAGAAGCTCACGTGCATGCCCAGTCGCTGGAACTGCCGGCCGATGTCGCGGCCCATTTCGTAGATGATGGTGTCGTTACGGATGGCGCCCAGCGTCATCTGATAGGGGTAATGCACGGTGCTATCCAAGCGCATGGCCAATCCCCACTCGGCATCCATGCCGATCATAAGGGGTATCTTGGAATAGGATTGCAGCCGGTTGCTCAGAGCCGCTTGACGTTGTGGTCCACCTTGAAAGAAGATGAGTCCACCGATGTGTTGCTCCTGGATCAATGCCTTCAACTCAGCCTCATGGGCTGCTCCCCGGTTGCTGTAGGCCGCCACCATGAAGAGCTGACCTATCTGCTCGTCCAAGCTCATCTTCTCCATGAGTGTATCCGCCCAGGTCTCCTTCTCACTCAAGAAGGCCGGAGCTTCAAAGTGCTTCAGCATGGTCCCTTGACTAAAAAGGCCCGCTGAGGAACAAAGGAGAATAAGGAAAAGGATGTGCTTGTGCATGGAAGTCAATAGACGTCTAAGCTATCCAACGTGCAATTCCTTTGCCATGATATGGAAATGAATTGCAAACACGCTGCTGTGCAGCAATGAATGAGGAAAATCAATTCATGGAGACCACGAAGGGAAGGGTGGATTCCCCTTCGGCTGAGCGGATGAGAAGAGCGTAGTAGCCCGCCTTCAATTCAGCCCTGGGTATCATGAGCGTGTTCATGCCAATATGCACTTCAGTGGTCGTTAACCTCCGGACGACTCGGCCTGAAAGATCCAGAATGCGAATGTCCAGTGCTTTGACCGAGCCAAGTTCGAACTGCAAAAGGGAACTGCTCACCATCGGATTGGGGAAGAGCTTGCTATGGAATGCATCCGTGGACAGGTCATCCAGTCCGGTGGGTTCAAAGGCGAACAGACTCAAGGTCTCGTTCCCGCTGTTGGCGACTCCAAGGACATTGTTCTCAATGGAATACGAGATATCAGCGGGATTGGCCAGCCCAGTTGAAACCACTGTCTCGGATGTGCTAAAGTCCGAACTGAACTTGGTGATGCGCTGCGGACTCCAAGAGGAGACATAGAAGTCGCCATTCCCATCGATGTCGATGCCATCCATGTTACCCAAGTTGGTGGCTGTTATCGTGGATACGGAATAGTCGGTCAGAGAGATGGCTTTGATGGGCGCGTTGGAGCCCCAGTTGACGAAGACCAGTCGGTCATTCGTTGGGTCATGGACGATACCATTGGGCGTGCTCCCTGTATTGTTCACCACGGTGGTGAGCACTGGGCTGGACAAGTTGGACACCTCGATCTCATAGACTTTGTTCGCTCCGAAATCTGTCACCCAGAGCGTGTTCAGACCATCGCTGGCCATGCCATTCAAAAAGCTGGCTCCTGGCACTGAAAGATTCATGAGTTGGGTAGCGGATGCCAAGTCATAGGCCCTGATGGTGGACCCAGAGATGGTGTAGAGCTTATCGCCCATCACCTCCATACCATGGCTTGCCACAGCCGTTCCGAAGAAGGCCAGTTCACCTTCCGCATCCTGCGTGATGATGGACCCGACATTGGAAACGAACCAGCGGTCATAGATGGGGTCATACTCTGCAGCTTCGATCTGGTCAAAGGATTGAGCGCTGGCCGCAAGAGCCAGTAGACCAAAGAACAAGGTGAAAATCGAACGGACAGGGAGGCTATGTTCTTTCATGTGAAGGACGAAGATGGCAATTAGATCATCCTAAATGGTGCATTGCCTTCTCAAAATGGATTCAATCTTCGATTGCTTCTTCTCCTGTGATGCCCACATTATCCATGTCATACTCCTCGAACTCATCCTCGTAAGCTTCCACATATTCCTCGAAACGAGCGTAGGCTTCCTCCTCGTTCAGACCTTCCTCCTCCATGTCCCTCAAGGCATCACGGTTCGCCAGGCGGAAGATGAGCTGGTCCCAGAAATTCTCCTCCTCATATTCTTTGATGACGTTGGAAAATTCATCGTTGAGCTCATCCACAGGTGAGAAGGTGTTGATCTCCTCATCATAGGTCACCATGTCCTGCATGCCGAAATCTTTCGAATAGGAAAGGACCAACTGCTGGACATCCTCTATCGTCTCATCACTTCCCATGACCCCACCTTGACCCATCCAACCTCCAAGAGCAACGAGTTTGAGGAGTACCTTATACTGTTCAGAGGTCAGATCTATGCTGCTTAGTTTATCCATGGACTGTGCGTTATTCTTTGGTGGAAATGTACTTTATTTCCTCTTTTCCATTTCGCTAAATACACCTTAGGTATCCGAAAGTTTCCAAGGATGCACAATGAATGACTCAGCGGAAGACTTCCAAACGCTCGGAGTCCAGCCTCAAGAGGATGAACATCATGGCCGTGAAACTCAAGAAAGATGAGCCTCCGTAGCTGAAAAAAGGCAAGGGAATCCCAATGACGGGCGCCAATCCGATGGCCATGCCCACATTGATGAGGACGTGCATGAAGATGATACTAGCCACGGCATAGGAATACACCCTGGTAAAAGCGGAACGCTGGTTCTCGGCCAAATGGATGATGCGCAGGAGAAGGGCCAAGAACAATATGAGTACGGCACTCGATCCTATGAATCCCCACTCCTCTCCCACGGTACAGAAGATGAAATCCGTGCTCTGCATAGGGACGTATTTGTACTTGGTGAGAACGCCCTGGAGGAAGCCCTTACCCAACAATCCTCCTGAGCCAATGGCGGTCTTGGATTGGGTGACATTATAACCCGCACCGCTGGGATCTTCCATGTGACCGAAGAGGACATCGATCCTGGTCTTGTGATGAGGCTTCAAGATGGAATCGGATTGGTAGATCAATGTGATGGCCCCCACAGTGATAAGGCTGGAGATGACTATGATGATGAGCCCGCGTATGTTCTGTTTCCTGAAGCGTGGCAGAATGAAGCGCTTGACGAAGCTGAAAGCCAACACGCCCAGACCTATGATCAACAAAGAGATGATCCACCCACTGTTCACCACAAGCCCTTCCGCAAGAGTCCATTCGGTCTTGATGAAGAACAGCGTGGTGATGGTCACGAAGACCAGTCCGATGCCAAGGAAGATGATGTTACCGATCAATCCCTCACGGTACATCACTAAAAGGAACCCTATGAAGACCAGAAGTGTCCCGGCATCCGGTTGCAGTAAGATCAGGACGGAAGGGATCCCGATGAGGAGGATGGTGATCAAGAGTTCTTTCAGGCCTTTGACCTTCATATTGATGTCCGAGAGGTAGGCTGCAATGACCAAAGCGGTGGCCATTTTGGCGAATTCCGAGGGTTGAATCCCGAATCCTCCCACCCCGAACCAGGACTTTGCTCCGTTCACTTCGCGCCCGAAAATGAGCACTGCGATCAGCAGGAGCAGTACTCCCCCATAGATGAGGATGGCATTCTTTCGGAAGAACTCCCCACTGAACATGAGCAGGCCCACTCCGAAAGCCAAGCCGATGCAGATCCACAGGAATTGCATCCCGTACTCCCTACTGGTATCGAAGATGCTGGGGTAGTCCACTGAATAATTGGCGGCATAGATATTGATCCAACCGAGTAGGACCAACAGCAGATAGATGAGGAGGACAGGTTTGTCAACAGCTCCTATGATCTCGCTTCTAGTGCGCATGCATCAGGTCGGCTTCGAGCATTCTTTTTTCTACCGCAGGTCTGGTGGTCTCACCCGTCAGGAATTTCTCTATCATAAGGCTGGTGATGGGCGCAGCCCAAGTGGACCCGAATCCTACGTTCTCAACATAGACCGCTATGGCGATCTTAGGATCATCCTTCGGTGCAAAAGCGATGAAGATGGAGTGGTCCTTGCCATGCGGATTCTGAGCCGTTCCTGTCTTCCCACAGATGGCAGTATCATCATACTTCACGCCTCTTCCGGTGCCTCTGATGATGACCTGCTCCATGGCATCTATGACGATGTCATAGTTCTTGCGGTCGATACCCGTTTCATGTTTCACGGTATAGGTGCTGTCCGTCAGGGGCCGGCCATCGATCTCCTTGATGATGTGAGGGGTGTAATACCAGCCCCTATTGGCGATGGTGGCGCACATATTGGCCATCTGCATGGGAGTGACTCCCAATTCTCCTTGCCCGATGGCCAGTGAGATGATGGTATGAGCCTTCCATCGGCCTGAGCCGTAGAAGCGGTCGTAATAACTCACGCCAGGCAGAAGACCTTCCACTTCACCTGTCATATCCGTGTGCAGCTTGGATCCTATTCCAAATCGACTCACGTACTCACTCCATACCTTATAGCCCTCTTCGGCCGTTTCTCCAAGCTCTATGATATCCTTGAAGACATTGCAGTAATAGCCATTGCAAGAGGTGATGATGGAGTAATCCAACTTCAAAGGAGATGCATGGGAGTGGCAGCCCAAGCGTCTGCTACCGAAGTAATAGCCTGAGCGGCAGGAATGGTAGGTCTCCGTGGTGACTGCGCCAAGCTGCAATCCGATGAGGGCGTTGACCAACTTGAAGGTACTACCAGGAGGATATTTGGCCTGTAAGGCCCTGTTGAAAAGGGGTTTCAGGGCATCGCTCAGAAGTACGCCATAGTTGGAAGAGCGCACGCGCCCTACAAGCAGGTTAGGGTCATAGGCCGGATTATTCACCATGGCCAGAATCTCCCCGGTGGCCGGCTCGATGGCCACTATACTTCCTCTCTTGTTCCTCATCAAGGCTTCTCCGAACTTCTGTAATTCAATGTCAAGCGAACTCGTGAGATTCCTCCCACTCACCGAACTGGAATCATATCGGCCGCCTTCGAATTTCCCTCGTACGTTGTTATGGACATCAACAAGCATGATCTCCACCCCTTTTTCACCTCTTACCGCATCTTCATAGATGGCTTCCACCCCACTGGCCCCGATGTAGTCCCCTAATCGATAATAGGAATCCTTCTCCATACGGCCCGGGCTCACCTCACTGATATACCCTAGTGCATGGGCTGCAAGGCTATCGGGGTAACT
Organism: Bacteroidota bacterium; assembly: GCA_027621335.1. Lineage (GTDB taxonomy): Bacteria > Bacteroidota > Bacteroidia > Flavobacteriales_D > JABDKJ01 > JABDLZ01. The sequence continues at coordinate 3,445 of JAQCAN010000093.1, read as the reverse complement.
CCGCATGCTCCTCACCTGGGTATAGAAGCCTTTATAATCTCCGATGACTTCAGAGATGTTCACATACTCATCGCTGGGAATCTGCTTCGCAATGGCCGTAGGTTTGAAGGTACTGTAATCACTAGCGTTCTTCAAGCGGCTCTTCATCTCATCCACATCCACAGAGAGCAATCGACTGAGCGCCAAAGTGTCCAGATCCTCGATTTCCCTGGGGACCACCATGAGGTCGTACACCGCTATGTTCCCCACCAAGAGCCTCCCTTCTCTATCGAAGATGACTCCGCGCGAGGGGTACTTGGTCACTGAACGCTCGGTGATCTGGGCGGCCTTGACCTTCCACTCGGGGTCCAATACCTGCAACTGGAACAGGCGGGCTATGAAGACCAATGTGATCAACATGAACAGCACAATGACCAATAAGCGTCTATCCTTGAGGTTCATGTCATAGTTTCACTTTAGGGGTAAAGAGGTAATCCAAGATCACTATGGTCACCAACGTAAGCATGCTGCTCGTTAGTGCTGTCAGAACACTCTTTCCTAGAAGACTGATGTCAAAGGCCTCAAGCAGATATAACCACAGGCTATGGAGGAGGAGGACCGATCCAGCATATCGCACGTACCAAAGCCATCCCAAACTGCTGATGACGGGCCGATCCGTGAAATCATAATCATCCCTCGGGGTCAGGATGCGGATCACCAGTGGCCTGACGAAAGCGGTGAAGACCAAGGCTGAGGCATGTAGTCCTGGCGAATTATAGAACATATCCACCCCTAAACCCAATGCGAAGGCGATGACCATATCCAACAGCCTTGGGGACTTTATGGGAAGGAGCAGGATGACAAGGACGTATAGGTTCACGTGGCCAAAGCCCCCGAAAATGTTGACATTGATAAGCAGCAAGCCTTGGACGAGCAAGAGCAAGATGAATCGGGATACTATCGGAAGGACCTGCCCTATCATCGTGGAAAGACATTCTCCAGACTATCCAACTCCTGTGCTCTGAGGTCCTTGACGAGCAAGACCTTGTTCAAGCGGGCCATGTCCACATTCAATTTAACCTCCAAGCTGTAGAAATCGGAGCCTGATTCCAAGTCGACCTCACTGATCTCACCGATCTCGATGTTAGGTGGAAAGAGACTTCCCGCGCCCCTTGTCACCACGATCTGACCCACTTGTACCTTGGCTTCCTTGGGAATCTGGTTCAACTGGGCGTAGCGGTAATCCTCTCCTGACCAACTGAGCACTCCGAAATGGCCTGTCGAGGGAATCTTCGCACTCACTTTGAAATTCCTGTGGATGATAGGAACGACCAAGCTGTAGTTCTCCGTGACCTTCTCCACCCTTCCAAGCAGACGCATCCCACTCAGGACTCCCATGCGTGGCTCCACCCCGTGGCGCCTCCCCTTATCCAAGGTCACGTAGTTGTCCAGGAGCTCTTTGGTGCTGTTGATGACGTTGGCATACTGAAAGGTGTACCTGCGGGAGAAGAGCGTGTCATTGATCATCGCATACTCCTTGTCTATCATCTGAAAGCTGATGGGTCGATTATCAATCAGTATGAGGTTCTCTTCCAAGAGCATTTCATTGGTCTCACGCAAGGAGAAATAGCTGTACAGATCTTCCCGGAGTTCAAAGGCCGATCCAGTGACTCCATTGATGGAGCTCAGAAGGATGGTCCGTTGGAATACACTCTCCCTCAAGATGAAGCTCAGACAGATCAGCTGCAGGACCGTGAATGCGATGAAGAACTTATAGGAGTCCAGGAACCTTAAGAAATCCCTCATGTTCGTTCAACGGATTCGAAAGTCATCCCCCCATCAGGAATTGGAACTTTCCGATGTTCTTCAATGCGATACCCGTGCCTCTGGCCACTGCTCTCAGCGGATCATCGGCAACATGCACTGGTAATTTCGTTTTCATGGATATTCGTCTGTCCAAGCCTCTGAGCATGGAACCTCCTCCAGCGAGATAGATCCCTGTGCGGTAGATGTCCGCGGAAAGTTCAGGTGGGGTGTTCTCAAGGGCGCTCAGGATGGCCTCTTCGATCTTGCTGATCGATTTATCCAAACAATGGGCAATCTCTTTATAGGAGACATGGATCTCCTTGGGGATACCTGTGAGCAAGTCACGTCCTCTCACCGCATAGTCCTCTGGCGGATTCTCCAATTCAGGCAGAGCCGCCCCGACTTCAATCTTGATCATCTCAGCTGTGCGCTCTCCGATAAGGATGTTATGCTGTCTGCGCATGTACTCCTCGATGTCCTGAGTGAATTCATCTCCAGCGATACGGATGTTCTTGTCACAAACGATTCCTCCCAATGCGATGACTGCAATCTCAGAGGTACCTCCTCCTATGTCGATGATCATGTTGCCCATGGGTTCTTCCACATCGATTCCGATTCCGATGGCTGCGGCCATAGGCTCATGAATGAGGTAGACCTCCTTGGCTCCTGCATGTTCGGCACTGTCCCTGACCGCGCGCTTCTCTACTTCGGTGATACCGGAAGGGATACAGATGACCATGCGCATGCTTGGCGTGAAGAAGGTGTTCTTCGTCTTGATCATCTTGATCATGCCTCGGATCATGGCCTCTGCGGCCTGGAAGTCTGCGATGACCCCATCCTTGAGCGGTCGGATGGTCTTGATGTCCTCATGGGTCTTGCCATGCATCTGCTGCGCTTGGCGACCTATGGCGATATATTTCCCTGAGCCCCTCTCCATCGCGACAATACTCGGCTCGTCCACCACGACTTTATCGTTGTAGATGATCAAGGTGTTCGCGGTCCCTAGATCTATGGCTATCTCCTGTGTGAAGAAATCAAATAACCCCATTCTCCTGCTACCTGGATTAAAATCGTGAATTAGCTATGCTTCCAAATGTATCACTTCGCCAAGGCCTCTTTCATCCCTTTGGACACATTAATCCACCTTGGAGTATGGAAAAGAAATCAATGCTTGAAATGTCGTGTTCCGGTGAAGACCATGGCCATGTCATGTGCATCACAAAAGTCGATGCTCAGCTGATCCTTGATGGAACCTCCGGGTTGTATAACGGCAGTGATACCTGCATTGTGGGCAATCTCCACACAGTCAGGGAAAGGGAAGAAGGCATCACTGGCCATCACCGCCCCCTTCAAGTCGAAGCCCATGCGCTGGGCCTTATCTATCGCCTGATTCAATGCATCCACCCTACTCGTCTGCCCGGTTCCACTCGCTAGGAGTTGGCCATTCTTCGCAAAGACGATGGTGTTCGATTTCGTCTGCATGCAAATCTTTGACGCAAAGAGAAGATCCTTGACCTCCGAAGGCGTGCACAGTTTCTTGGTCGCTGGCACCAAGTCACCTTCCACATCCACTTTCACATCCTTGTCCTGGACCAAGAGGCCGTTCAATGCGGAACGATAGGTGGTTTTGGGCAGAACCAATGGCTTCTTCTTCAAAAGG
>JAQCAN010000092.1 GCA_027621335.1 Bacteroidota bacterium | reverse complement strand
TCATCTGTCCCGACTTCCAATAAGGAAGCATCTGCACTTTTTGTGAGGCCTCACAAGCACAATATCTTGAAGGAGAACCATCGACATAAATGTCCATGTACCGCTGATCCATCCACTGATTGGTCAAGAAGACTTGTTCCTCCCTTCCTCTACCTGCATTCATATCAGTAAGGTCTACACTGAGACGATAGGAAACAGTATCCCTGACGGCCATGCTGAATCGTCCAAATACTTTCTCATTCAAAGCACCACCTTGTCGTTCATCAACGAAATACTGGACCAATGAGTCCTCCTTTTGCGTCTGGGTGAGGGTTGACAGCCTCGTGATCACGGACATCCTCGCCTTAAAGGGTGCATCTGGGCCTGCACGCTTATAGAGAAGCTCCTTCGTCTTGAACGTCACATAGATGTAGGCAGAATCCGGATGGTACTGTCTCACATAGACCTCGGGTTGGAACTCATCGCTTCGGTCATAAAGGTTCACATACTCATTGCTCATAAGACTGTAGGATGAACTGCATCCGATGATCACTATGATCGCCCATACGCTCAAAAACATTCCTATCCGATTATCCATTGAGTCGATTTTATTCTCTGTTCAAACAATATCCCTTCCCAAGAAGAAGGCTGCCCTTCCGTATTCTATTCCTTTAATCCAAGACCACACCTCTGCACCTAGCGTATCATACCATTCCGCCACGCGGACTTATTCTCAAAATTCATGGCATGACCGCTCATTCCCTTTCTCCTGTGAACAGCGATCCATTGGATACTACCCAACAACAGGTCCTGAGTTCAAAAGTACATCTTGCTATCCTCTGAGGAGTACCCGACTAAAATAAGGCGATGAATCCGAAGTGGACCTTACCTGTCCTGAAAGACAATGGCGAGCCGAACTGGCTACCCAAAGCATAACTCAACGTGAAGACGCCCCCCCCCGTGTCAAAAGCAGTTCCCAGACCGACACCATAAGGAGTGTCCTCCTGCAACGCCCCCCCAACGTCACTGCTGTGATAGGCCACATCGGTAAATGCACTGATATAGGCCCTTTCATCCGTGAGGAACCTGTATTCTGCAGTGAATATGCCGAACGTAGAGGCACGAATGGAAAGCTCATCTATCCCTCTCAATGTAAATAGGCCTCCAATTCTTTGGAGTTCTTTGAACAAAATGAGGTCACTTTCCTGATGAAAGGCATTGGCCCTGATCAGTAGTGTACTCCTTCCGCCCAAAGGAAAGAACTGTTTCACGTCCAAGGTTACTTCCCAGGTATCTAGGGTCTGTTCGTCAGAGCCCATATCCTCTGAACTTGTGACCAGGCTCTTCGATCCGTAGGCTAAGCGAGTCTTAAGGTCCATCCCCTCATAGGGATTGAAGGGGTCGTCCAACGTATTGTGAAGGTACCGAGCTCCATAGAGCAGACTGCTGGAATTGGCATTGGCCAGACTGAAGGTCTCAGAGAGCAGATTATTGAAATCCCGTCTTTCCAACTCAGCACTGATGACATCCCCGTTCTCCAACAGCAGGCTCAAGCCGCCTTCGATCTGTATCTGGTTGAAGGTCGAATCCTGCCTGAACTGATTGATGGAGCCGTTTATGCCCAGTGGTGACCCGAAGAGATAAGGATAACCAATAGCAAGATCCAGACTCTGTGAACCATCCTGGATTCTTCTCCATTTAAGGCTCATCCTATCTGCTTTGTTCAGAGCGTTATTCAATAGGAGATCGATCTCTCCAGTGGTTCTAACCTTTCCCGCAGCATCTGGCAAGAATCCTATGATACCATTTGCGCTGTTCGCCTTCCGCTTCTCTATGGCCAATAGCAGTCGATATCTATCCCTTGAGAATATCACTTGTGAGGGGCGGATGACCTTGACAAATGGCAATCGCTTTAGGCGCGAATCCATTTTTTTGAGCTTTTCTTCATTATAGGGTTCACCTTCATGCAGTCTTAAATGAGCAGAAAGCGCCCTTGTATCCATGACCAATGACCCCAATTGGATGAGACTGTCCAGCACGAAGTAGGAACCCGACCTCAGTTGATCTTCCACCAACACCGTGTCCCCCGCGACAGCGAATTCTATTGTGGAGCGGGCAAAGGGATAGCCTCCGTTCTCTCTTTCCTCCAAATCCTTGACTGAAAGCTTCACCAAATCTTTATAGTCCATTCTACTGACCCTTGTATCTCTGAGTCGGGATATCACCACCTTTGGTCCGGAAAAAATATAAGCATGAAAGGTTTTATCCCTTAGAACAAGACTGTCCAGAGCAGCTGAGAGACAACCCTCTGCGACCAGAGCTGACACCTCTCGAGAGATAAAGGAATCCATAGCTAAGGAGTCAGGAAAAGAGTATGCATTCATTCCATCATTCCCAAATGAATCGGAATGAATCTTGAGTTCCCATTTATCCTGAGCCAAGAGAGCGTCATCCCCCGAAGTCACCAGAAAAATGAGGATGCAATATCTCAGATAGGAAGTCATGTCAATGAGCCTTGAACTTGGCTAAAATGGTTTTTGTGGAATATTTCTTGTAACCTATGCTGCTGAAAAGAGTATTATACATATACCTTTGAAGACAAATAGGCGTTCATTTCAATGGTAGAGCGCCTACTTCAAATAAACGAAGAGCTATGAAGAAAAATATCTTGACTTGGTTCGGCATTGTTTTGTTCTGCATCGGACTTGCTTCTTGCAGCAAGGCTAAGCCATGTGCAGCCTACAGCAAAGTCGACAAAGTACAGCAGACTGACGTAGAAGGTTAAGCCTCATTCATAGAGGAATTCCACGTCCTGTAAGACTTCTATGCCCAAGCTCTTTGCTACCGGGCATGAAAGTGCAACAGCTTCCATCACTTTCCTATCTTTTATTTCCCAAGACACTGGCAGGTACATTTTGATGTGAATCTCGCCTATACGTCTTGGAGTATCGTACATCACCTTCTTCAGGTCGGCTCTAGCCCCTTTCATATCCAGGCCACGTTCTTCAGCTTTTATGCCCATGACAGTGAGCATGCACGCAGCGAGCGATGCACTGCACATGTCCGTAGGTGAAAGGAATCTCCCTAATCCGTGATTATCTATTGGAGCATCCGTTGCTGCTGCATTACCAGAGGCCAAATGCAGGATCTGGGTGCTTAGATTACCAGAATAGGTAATGGAACAGGTCAGATTCGATATATCATTCATTCCACGAATATCGTTGGATTTAGGTAGCTTTGAATTATGAAAGTAAAGGCCTTTCTGTTTGTTCTCATATTTTCGGTCTTGGGCCTTGCAAAAGCATGGTCTCAGCAGACCGTCTATGACGAGCCCACCATCCTCTACGGTAAGAGCCTTCAAGGTGGTGTGCACATGCATCCGCATGGCTGGGGAGTCAACTTACATGCAGGAAAGACCAAAACCGTGGATAAGACCTTCATGTACGGTGTAGAGTTCGTGGGGATGAAACATCCTAAGGAAAGTAAGCAGCCTAATCGGTTCTATGAGGACAGCAGGCGATACACCTATGGGAAATTGAACTCCTTCTACATCCTGAGACCTATGATCGGCACCAAGACGATGTTGACCGATAAGCTGAGAAAGAATGGCGTGGAAGTCTCCCTTCACTCTTCGTTCGGCCCTTCTTTGTGCATCACCAAACCCATCTATCTTGAAATCCGTGGTGAAGGAAGTTTTGATTCGAATTTTTTGGTGGTGGAAGCCTATGACCCTGAAAAGCACAATGTATTGAACATATACGGCAGGGCCTCAGACTTCTTGGGGTTCGACAAACTCAAGTTGAGACCAGGACTTTATGCCAAAATGGGACTTTACTTCGAGACTTCCCCTGAACAGAAACAGATCAAGGGCTTGGAGACGGGAATCTCCATGGACGCCTTTTTACGCGAAGTGCCTATCATGGCCACTGAGGAGAACAAGCAGTTCTTCTTTTCCTTCTATGTTAATCTGTTCTTAGGTAAACGCTATAACCGTACCATCAACGAATGACACTGATCAAAGAAGAGCCTAGGACCAAGAAACCAGATTGGCTCAGGGTCAAACTTCCAACTGGAGAGAATTTCAAGAAAGTAAGAAGCCTGGTCGATGAGCATGGCCTGAATACTATTTGCCAAAGCGGCAACTGTCCCAATATGGGAGAATGTTGGGGTGCTGGAACTGCAACTTTCATGATACTTGGAAACGTATGCACCCGTTCATGTGGTTTTTGCTCAGTAGCCACAGGTCGTCCAGACGATACAGATCCGTTTGAGCCTGCTAAAGTCGCTCGCTCTGTAGAATTGATGGGAGTAAAACATTGTGTCATCACTTCCGTGGACCGAGATGATTTGAGTGATGGTGGTTCAGAGATATGGGTGCACACCGTGAAAGCCATCAGAAGAAAAAGTCCAGGAACGACCTTGGAGACGCTCATCCCTGATTTTGCAGGGAAGTGGGAAAACCTCCAGCGCATCATAGATGTAGCTCCTGAAATCGTGTCCCATAACCTGGAGACTGTGAGGCGATTGACCAAGCAGGTACGTATCCAAGCCAAATATGACCGCAGTTTGGAGGTTCTCAGGCGCCTGAAACAAGGAGGCATGAAGACCAAGTCAGGTGTGATGTTGGGTCTGGGAGAGTCAAAAGAGGAAGTCCTTGAGACCATGCAGGACCTCAGGCATGTCGGTGTGGACATACTCACCTTAGGACAATACCTTCAGCCGACTACAAAACATCTACCTGTGGCAGAGTTCATCACTCCTGAGAGTTTTAAGGAGTATGAGAGCATTGGCTTGGAAATGGGCTTCAGATTCGTGGAAAGTGGCCCATTGGTGCGCTCAAGCTATCATGCAGAAAAACATCTATTCTGACGCCTGAAGTCAGGATTGCAAAAGTGTGCGTCTACTTGTTCTATTGAAGAGTTTTTATTAGCATAAATTTGTACTTTGCGAGGCCTTTTCAAAGCAGCGAGCGTTGTCAAGCAAAGGTCTTCCATTCAAATAACTCAACGATTAAGAAGTATGAAGCGATATATTCTACCGGTAGCCGCCTTGACCCTCGTCCTCTCCCTCATTTCATTTGGTCTAATGAACAGTGGTTCGGACTCACAGACCTACGAGCCTCGAAACAATGACCTGAATCAGGCCGCATTGTGGGCAGGTGCATTGGAATATAGAATGCAGCTCCTTGCCGACCCGGAGACCGGTGAGATCAATTATGACTACGTAAGAAGAGTGAAATCCGGTCTTCGAAAGTATTCGGCCAATAAAGAGAGCAAGAACATCGACCTTGGATGGATCTCAGCAGGTCCTGATAATGTTGGAGGCCGCACTAGGGCTATCGTCACCTTTGACGAAAATCCCAACAAGGTCATTATCGGAAGTGTTTCCGGTGGTCTATATGAAAGTACCGATGGGGGCGTGAACTGGCAATCTATAACTTCATTCGATACCAATGTGGCGGTTTCTGCCCTGGCGCGTACTGGCGATGGCCGGATCTATGCAGGAACAGGACACAGATACGATACCTTCTTAGGTGATGGAGTATTCGTTTCGGAAGATAACGGAGCGACTTGGAATCCGGTTCCAGCCATGTCTCCCAATACTCCTTTAAATAGCGGTGATGCATGGTCCGAAGTCTCTGATATGCACGCTGACCCTAGCAACCCCAACAGGGTGTGGGTCTGTTATGGGGGAGGATTAGCCACATATACATGGGGCGATGCTTCAGTGGAAGATAAGCTAGGACCTCAATATGCCTCAGCCATTGATATCAGTGATGATGGACAGACCATCATCGCAGTAAAAGGCAACGAAGTCTTCGTATCACAGGATGGTGGCGACACGTTCATAGACCGTCAGAGTGCCAGCTTTGGTGATATCCCTTCAGGAAATACTGGCCGAATAGAGGTGGCCGTATCTCCTGATTCCCCGAACTATATGTATGCACTCATCGCCAATTCGAGCGGTTGTCTTCGCGGAGCATTCGCTTCGACCAACAGTGGTGAGATCTGGTACGAGATCGCTCCTGACAGCAACAATGGAGATAATCCGTTTGACCCATTCTACAATCCTACAGGATGCCAAGGTACCTATGACAATTGTGCGACTGTAGTTCCAGGACAACCAGGCACTTTGATTATCGGTGGTATCAGGGTGTATAGCTTCACTCTAGCGAGCCCGACCCCACCTCTTGCTGGAACATGGAATCTATTGAACGTGAACTTTTCCAATGGACCAAACCCTAACTATGTACACTCGGATATCCATACATTCCACTGGGACAACAATGATGTCCTCTACATAGGATGTGACGGAGGAATCTTCAAGACATCCGATGCAGGTGAGAATTTCGTTCCTGCTAATTATAACTACCGTTCTACCCAGTACTATGGTATTGCCTTCAATGCCAAAGGCCAAATGGCGGGAGGGACCCAAGACAATGGAACCCATCTCATCACTGGTACATTCAGTACTCCGAACGATGGCAACCAAATCAGAGGGGGTGATGGTTTTGACACTGAAATGTCCCAGTTCAACTCTGAAATCATCTTTGCTACAATCTATAATAACGATGTAGCTCGTTCATTTGACGGGGGGAGCACCTTTATCAATATTGCTGATCCTTCGACTTTCCCAGGTCCGTTCCATACGCGTATCGGCCTGTACGAAACATTGAATGAGACTATGGCCACCACGGCCTATGAATTCTTCGCCCAACAGGATTACCAAGCTGGTGATGTCGTAGAATACACAAGTGAGAGCTTCGACCTGCCATTGTCCTATCAATTACCGATTGACCTTGCGACAGATGAATCCATTCTTATACCAGACCCAGCACAGTCTCTGTTTGCAATTGGTGGAAGTGGACAGTTCTGGTTGACCAGAGATGCGACCAAAGCTGAAATCAGTGCAGGAGAAATGGAATGGGCCGTTATTTCTAGCGGTATCAGCGCGGCAAGTGTCATCACATGTTTCGACTGGTCACCTGATGGGGATATCATGTATATAGGTTCGAGCAATGGACGAGTTTATCGCATCAGCGGTCTTAGGACTGCCTACACAGCTTCTGATCTTTTAGCTGTGGCTGCGTCCTCCATCACCACTATCTTCTCTGGTGGTGGGTTCATTGCTGATATAGCTGTGGACTCTAACAATCCTGACCGTCTGGCCATCTGCCGCAGCGGATATAGTTCAGCTGATAAGGTCTTGATCTCTGATGTGGCCTCAACAACTTCTGGAACGACCAGCTTCAATGGTGCTTGGGATATAGAGGCTGATCTGGACTTGATGCCTGTATACTCTGTACTATTCGATGCCAACAATCCAGGTCGTGTCTTGGCTGGAACGGAATATGGAATCTGGCTTTCAGATGACTTGGGAAATACCTGGGAAGAAGCTACCGAAGGAATGGGCAGAGTGCCTATCTATGATTTAAGGCAGCAGACCAAGACCAATGGAGACTTGGATCCGCTTCCCTTCCCAGCTGAAGTGTTGAACCCTGGAGCTATCTACGCTGGAACCTTCGGACGTGGTATCTACTACATTGGAGATTATATTCTTGGATTGGATGACTTGAGCAGTGCTCCTTATTCTACAGGATTCAATATCAGCATCTATCCTAATCCGGCCAGTGAGTTTGCCAATGTGAGATTGACCTTCGAGAAGAATGTGAATCTTGTCATCGAGGTGATTGATGTAACGGGAAGATTGGTGTATAGCCAACCCTATGGATTCATTTCCGCAGGTGAGCGCATCTTCAATATTCCTACTTATGACTTGAATGAAGGCAACTACATCCTCAGAGTGATTGCCAATGGTCAGGCCGAAGTCGGCCGATTCTCGGTAGAGAAGTAAGATTCTAAGACTTAAGAATTCAAAAGCCCGCTCTCCTATGAGCGGGCTTTTTTTTAGTGCCTTTTAGATGCTCAGTTATATGACTTCAACTCCAAGTTCACGCCATCAAATACTGCATAGGTGAAGTGAGTGATCCAATCGCCAAGATTAATACATCGAGTTCCCTCTCCTATTTCTAGGTCCAAGGGGTAATGGCGATGTCCATAGATAAAATAGTCCACTTCTTGATTCTTGAGCACCTCCTTGGAATGGATCAACAGCCACTCCTTCTCTTCTCCAAGGAAGACCGCATCCTTGTCCACCTCTATTTCCCTGCTTCTTCTAGAGAATGTATCGGCCAATCCGATTCCGAAATTAGGATGAAGTCTGGCGAACAACCATTGACATAAGCGGCTCCTAAAGACCTTCTTCAAGAACTTGTATCCATTGTCACCAGGACCCAATCCATCCCCATGGGCAATATGGAACCGTTTTCCATTGAACTCACGGCTCACCTCTCCATCCAGCATGGTCACCCCAAGTTCCTTGGGAATATAGTCGAAGATCCACATGTCATGGTTGCCCAAGTACCAGAAGATCTTGATTCCCGAATCGCTGAGTTCAGCAATTTTCCCTAAGAGCCGCACAAAGCCCCTCGGCACCACACGCTTGTATTCGAACCAAAAGTCAAAGACGTCCCCTACCAGATGAATCTCTTCCGCATCTCCCTTGACGGTGTCCAGCCATAGGACGAACTTTTTTTCCCTGACGAGGCTACTCTCATAGTCAGGTACGCCCAAATGAAGATCGGAGGCGAAGTATATCTTCCTTCCTGCTTTCATCTATCTATAGCCTTCCTTAAGTCACGGATATTCAGTTTTTCCAATCTGAACTGAAGGCGAATGGTCTGACTGTAAGAGATGTCGTTGAAGTT
>JAQCAN010000091.1 GCA_027621335.1 Bacteroidota bacterium | reverse complement strand
GTCCAGGCGTTTATGAATTCCTACCCACACAGGCTAATCCTCTTTCAGGCAAGAACGCTGAAGAGGTATCACAGTTGGACGTGGAGAACAGCCTCAGGTTCAATAACCAACTCTCTTTGGTCACCGTCACTGCTCAGGGGCTCAAAGCGATTATGGAACATGCCTTCTCAGCTAGCGCTCCTGGCGCTACGCCTGGCCAATTCCCACAAATTGGAGGAATGAAAGTATCCTTTGATCCATCCCTGCCTGCAGGTTCCAGGATCCAAGAGCTTTGGATCCTTGATGAAGAAGGAGGGCTCTCAGATGTCATCGTAAGTGAGGGAGCGGTATATGGTGCTCCTCTGCGCGAGATCAGAGTCGTCACACTAAACTTCCTTGCGGGGGGTGGTGATAGCTATCCGTTCCCAGCTCTTTCTTATGAGCGAGTGGATTTGGTGACTGTCTTGACCGATGAAGGCCAGTTCAACTTCGCTGGAGCTGGCACTGAACAGGATGCCATCGCAGAGTATTTCGGAACGTTCTTCTCTGAGGAGGCCTTTTCTGAGGCAGAGACGTCTGTCGAGGAAGATGAGCGCATCCAGCAGCTGGACACTAGGGATAGTGACTTGGGGCTATGCCAAGAGGATCTTTTCACCGATGCTCCTGGCTCACCTCTTACGGTCTTCGCCAATTTGTTTTCTGAGAATTTCGCGGCATCAGGGATATGGGACCCTTATCTAGGGGCCGATGAGTGTCAGATCAGAGCCGGAAGATTGATAGAAGGGACCTTCGAATTCTTGAACATGGAGAACCTGCTGTATCGTATAGTGGATGAGAGCCGTGTGAGTCCACCGATCAATTCCCTCGGCTTTGGTATTCGCCTGATCAACAACCCACGTTTCATCACCATACCCGGAGCTTCCTATGGCTGGCAGGTGAGCTGTTCTTGTGCGGATTACAGTTCTCCATGGTCTGAGATCACCGAACTGACCACATTCACCATTCCGTCAGAATTCGGAGCAGGTAAGAGCCTTTCCTCTTCTGAGAACATCTCTATAAAGCTGTTCCCTAATCCAGTGATAGACGGGGAATTGAACATCTCCCTTGAGGCGTATAGCTCGGAAGTTGAGCTTCTTCAGATAAGGGTGTATGATACTTTAGGACAGTTGGTTCTTGATGAGCAGCTGAACCAGAACAAAGGCATGGTCAGGGTAGATGTCTCTTCCTTGAGTTCAGGCGTGTATACCTTGCAATTCAGCGCTGGAGATACTCAGTCATCTGGTCGATTCTTCATTAAGTAAGAGACTGATCAAACAATCTGCGAAGAGGCCACTGAGTAGTGGCCTCTTTTTTTTGTGGTCATCACATTGGCAACAAGCAAGTCCTTCAGGACGTTATGCATGGAAACCCATTGAACCCAAGCCATGCTCAAGTCCTTTTTCTGGATGTGTTCTGGAGCAGATCCAGACCTCCTCTCAGCCAGCCCGAAGTCGGAACAGATCAAGTATGCCGGGATAGGCGGAACGGTCTTCTTTACCGTATTGATGGCCTTTATCGCTTCTGGTTATGCCTTGTATACCGTCTTTGACAATATTCCCGTAGCCATTGGATTCGGGTTCATCTGGGGCCTATTGATCTTCAACCTGGACCGTTTCATCGTCTCCAGCATCAAAAAGCGAGAGGATAAAATGGATGAGTTCATGCAGGCTCTTCCTAGAATCCTTCTGGCTGTGATTATTGCGGTGGTCATATCCAAGCCATTGGAGTTGAAGATCTTCGAAAAGGAAATCGACCGTGTTCTTCTGGAGCAGAAGAATGAAATGACTTTGGCCAATCAAGAGCAAGTCGGACTGATCTACGCAGATGCCATTGCTGCTAAAAAGTCAGAGATGGAGGCCCTCACGCTCAACATAACTAATAAGGAAGCTCAGGTGGACACCTTATATGACACATATATTGCTGAGGCCGAAGGGCGGGAAGGAACGAAGCTCCTTGGCAAGGGGCCTGTCTACGCTGAAAAGCGTGCCAAGCATGATGCCATGCTCTCGGAACTCATGACGATGAAGGATGAGGCGAAGGTGGCCGAACTTACTTTGGAACAAGAACTGTCCCAACTTGAATTGGCGGAAAGCACCCATCTCGCTGAAACCCAACCGATCATAGACGGTTTTGATGGATTGATGGCCCGCATCAATGCACTTGGAGAATTGCCATGGATGCCTTCCTTCTTCATTTTCCTACTTTTTCTGGCCATTGAGACCTCACCGGTCTTTGCCAAACTCATGACCCCAGCTGGGGTATATGACATAAGGTATGCTGATGCGGAGGAGGCCGTGGCCACTTGGGCGGCACAGAAGAAACACCAACGACTGGCCCTTTTGAATGCCGATTCAGCTTTGAACAAGAAAGTCTATGCCTCTGTTCAAGAGGAAGAGGAAAGCTACCACTATAAGAAACAGCAGGCCAGGGCACTTCTCCGTTTTCAAGCTGATGCCTTCTTGGAAGAACAGAAAGGTCTGGTCAAAGGCTGATGACCTTGGCAGCACTCGGCCCAAAAACGAGTTCTTAGAGTTCCTATATGCACCCTCAGAATCGAGGATACTTGGAAGGCTTTATGCCTAATTTTACTCACCTATGAACTTGAGGAGTCTCTTCTTTCTTTTCAGTTTGATTGTCCTGAGCACGGCTCAAGGTCAGGAGCATCATTTTGAGCATTTCAGCAGCTACGCGGGCTTGACTTCTTTGAATGGAGGACATGGAGCCGTAGTCGGGGACTTCGATGGAGATGGATGGGAGGATGTATTCATACCAGGTCAAGGTCAGGGCAATCTCCTCTTAAAGAACATGGGCGATAGCACCTTTCAGAATGTCATTTTTGGATCAGGGATCGTCAGTGGAGGATTTTCATACACTGCCGTCTGGGCGGATATAGATAATGACGATGACCTGGACCTTTTCGTAGGCAACTTCGCAAATACCTTCTTTAATTTCAGCAATTACCTCTACTTGAATGAAGGGGATGGACAGTTCACGGACATCACGTTCGAAGCTGGGGTCAATTCTTTCGATGGGACTCGCAGCATCTTGGCAACTGACATTGACTCAGATGGTTTCACCGATTTCTACGTCTGCAATTCCAATGGTCAGAACGTCATGTGGAAGAACAATGGCGACCTCACCTTCACCAATGTAACCATATCCTCGGGAACTTCTGACCCACTGATCTCCATGGGTGCCATTTTCTTCGATTATGATAATGATGGAGACCAGGACCTCTACATCACCCATGATAATTTCCAGGCCAACATCCTCTATCAGAATGACGGCACTGGCTCATTCATTAACCTCTCCGCAGCTTCAGGACTCAATCTCGTCTCGATGGGGATGGGGGTGGACGTAGCGGATATCGACCATGACGGCTGGTTGGATATCTATATCACGAACCTCGGTCCCAACTCACTTTTCATTAATAACCAGGATGGGACCTTCACTGAGGTAGGGGAATCAGCTGGAGTGGGGGATACAGGAATGGGCTGGGGCTGTTTCTTCTTGGACCATGACAACGACAGCGATCAGGACATCTACTTGGTCAATCAATACAACTTCACTCCATTACCGAACCGTCTGTATGACAATGATGGATTAGGAAACTATACGGATATAGCCCCTGGAACATTGCTCCGAAGCACTAACAATGGCTTCGGAGGCACATGGTTCGATATGGATAACAATGGCTATCAGGACATTATTATAGCCAATATCGGAGACACCTTGGTCGAACTCTTCCTGAATGACACACAAGCCAATCATTGGGTATCATTCACACTGAAGGGAACAGTTTCTGCAAGGGATGCCTTTGGAACCCGTGTCGAGCTTTTCGTGGATGGACAGCGCTTTATTGATGAGAAGACGTCAGCGTCCAGCTATTCGGCCCAAAGTTCCCATCGCGTGCATTTCGGTCTTGCCGGCTATGAGATGGTCGATTCGGTTCATTTCACATTCCCTTCTGGTATTGTGAATGTCCTATATGACCTTCCTGCGGACAGATTATATTCTGTTGTTGAGGACACGTCTTCTCAGGTCATCTCCTGTCTGCCGGATGCATCTTTCGAATGGATGTCCCTGGGACAGAATCAGGTACAGGTGCAATGGACCAACGTTGAAGAGGTCAACAACTGGAGTTTTAGCTCGGACGATGGAACAATCCTCTTGGATACTTCTGGAGTATTCACTTTCTCAGAAGCAGGGGAGTATGAGATCTGTTTGACCGTTGAGAATGCCTGCAGTTTCAATTCGTTTTGCCAAACGGTCGAGGCCATCTGTGATTTACCTTCTGTGAGCTTCTCCTATACCACTGATATACTCCAAGTGGAGGTTGAGGGTCAAGCAACGCTCTTCGATTCACTGCTCTGGAGTTTCGGAGATGGGAGCCTAAGCACAGATCTCTTGACCTCGTATACCTATACTGAGGAAGGAGCATATGAACTCTGCCTTACTGCCTATAATGGGTGTGGCGAAGTGACGGTATGCGATAGTGTCTCCGTCTTCGACCTGGTCAATTCGAATGTCAGCTTCGAAAGGAATTATGACATATCCATTTACCCGAATCCAACATCAGACTTCGTCTATGTGACAGGGATTTCAGACCCCATTCTGAGCATCTCTTTGGAGACACTGGATGGACGCAATTGTTCATTGAACTGCATCAAGGAGAACGGGGTTTTAGCTTTGAAAGGCCTAGCGACTCTTCCTGAAGGCGTCTATCTTCTCAGGATTCAGACGAGTGCTGGATATATGACTAAGCGCTTGCTTATCAACCGTTGACTCGGTCGATCATTGCTTTACCCATTTCAGACGAAGGCTCTTGTTCTTCTCTTCCACTGGAGCTAGGACGAGTGTATCTCCAATAAAGCCATAACGCCTTTGCACCACACCATTCCATTCAGCTGGATTCGAGTGCGAGACTCTGGCGTGCTCCACGATATGGTTCACCGTATCCAAGGTATAATTGGCCAGATAGACATATGAATTGGTCAGATGTCTCAAGGCCTCCATAGGAATCGTGTCCACGAAGTTGGGGAAAGTGAGCTCAAAATCCTGATAGTCCTTCTTAGTCAAATGCAGGGCCATATGGCCATCAGCATCATAGAGAATATAGCCTTGCATCCCTCCTCGCCAGTCCATCCATTCTCCTGTCACGGAATCCTTCTGTTCCATGGCATACAGTGACCATAGCCCAGCCAATGGAGGACCCTTGGCAACAGCAGGTTCATCAGGAGTGCATGCATTGAAGATGAATAGGATGAGGAGAGCGAGACAAAGATATTTCATGTGTCTTGGTTCAATTGACGCAATCCCTCGTAGACCACCACGCCCACAGAGTTGGCGAGATTCAGACTTCTCACATGCGTGGAATAAAGCGGAATCTTGAAGGTGGAGTCCTCATGCTCGGTTAAGAGCTCCTTTGACAGTCCCACCGATTCTTTGCCGAAGACCAGAAAGAGACCATCTTCAAAAGGAATGTCCCAATGCCTGTGTTTTCCGTGACTGGAAAGGAAAACCATCGGTATACCGGGATGGGCTGCAAAAAAAGTATCCGAATCTGGATATTCGGTGATATCCACATGGGGCCAATAGTCCAAGCCAGCGCGTTTCAGTCGGGTGTCATCGATCTCGAAGCCATAAGGGCCGACCAAGTGAAGGTGGGATCCGGTGGCCAAAGCCAGTCGGCCGATGTTTCCCGTGTTATTAGGGATCTCAGGTTCTATCAGGACGATGTTCAGGGCCATTGGTCGCATTATCGAGAGGCTAAAGATGCTCAGATTCTTTCAATGGCTTCCTAGCTTGGATAGTCAATGGCACTTATCCACAAGCTCCACAGTCAATGCCTTCGTTTGATAGTTTTGTCGGCCTATGAGCACACTGGCCCTTTCCGAGATTCAACTGACGCACCTGGTCACACATCGCGTAGGCAATAAGACTAGGGAAGAAGGATGCATCCTTTCCAGCAAGGGTAGCCGCATCAAGAAGGAGGCGCTGTCTCATCTTGTGGAATATTTTCTCTCTCCGTTCAAGGCAGAGGCTTTCTATACCCTGTCACATCCTGAGGATAAGGAGTTGAATGAGGTCTTCCAAGTGGCTAAGCAGATCTTTGACAGTACAGAAGGCTTCGCTAAGCAGAGCCAAACCTTAGCACAAGTCCTCTATGATTGCTCTGATCACCCAAAGATCGCCACAGGGCAGTTCCACGTTGCCCGAATGACTGGAGCCATTCTAGATGGAGAATCTGTGGAGGTCTTAGGCTTGTTCAAGTCAGAGACGAGCCTGCCGTTCTTGAAATTGAATCCGATGGAGGACTGCTATGAGATTGCCACGGAAGAAGGGGTGGATATTAAGGGATTGGACAAAGGTTGCATCATCTTCAATACCGAGGCAGAAAAAGGCTTCAGAGTCCTGGTCCATAATGGGACGAGAAGTACCGAAGCCCGTTTCTGGAACGACAGTTTCCTCCAACTGAAGGAGAGCGAGGATGAGTATCACCAGACCAAGGAGTTCATGCACATCACCAAGGAATTCTTGACCAAGCAATTGGCCGAGGAATTCGAGGTGACCAAGACGGACCAAATCGACCTTTTGAACCGCTCGGTGGAGTATTTCAAAGGCCGACAGGAATTCGATAAGAAGGACTTCACGCAGACGGTATTTCAGGATAAGGAGGTCATCAGTAGTTTCGACACCTTCGATAAGGGCTATCGGCAAAGCCATCACTTGGCTGCATCCAGCAGTTTCGAGATCTCACCTGAAGCGGTAAAGAAGCAGAGCCGGGTCTTCAAAAGCGTGCTCAAGTTGGACAAGAATTTCCACGTCTACATCCATGGCGACAAGAATCTCATAGAAAGAGGAGAAGATCCAGATGGAAGGAAGTACTACAAGATCTTCTTTGAGAAAGAGGAGTGAGCTGATTTCTATTTTTTTGGTTGCCGCCATCTGACCATTGGGGAGATCTTCTACTTTCATTCCATGAGCTCAGCGAGGAGAATGCCTACATCTTAGGTACTGAACAAAACGAACTTTATAGGCTCGGCCTGCAGCATCAAGTATGGGCGACAGAGGCTCAGGAAGGCTGGAGGCGAGCAGGGTTCACTGCAGGTCAATTCATCTTGGACCTGGGTTCGGGACCGGGGTATTGCGCAAGGGAACTAGCCTTTGTCTGTGGGAATTCAGGAAAGGTCATCGCTGTGGACAAGTCGCAGAGCTATCTGAGCTTTCTGGAAGATTCAACTCAGTCTCTAGGTCTTTCCATTGAGACTCAATGTGCCGACTTCGATGCCATGACCCTTGAAGAAGAGACTTTGGATGGGATGTATAGCCGTTGGGCCTTAGCTTGGGTGCCTAATCCCAAGGAGGTACTTTCGAAAGTGAAGAAGGCCTTGAGGCCGGGTGGGCGAATGGTCCTCCATGAATACTACGACTGGTCCACCCATCAGACAGAACCGCCCCTGGAAGGCTTGAAAGAGGCCATTTCGGCTGCACTCAAAAGTTTCAAGGATACGGAAGGGGAGATCGACATAGGCCGAGAGCTTCCCCAAATCTTTGATGAACTGGGCATGGAAGTGATTTCCGTCCGACTCATGACCAAGATAGGCCGGCCGAATGATCTGGTCTGGCAATGGCCAAAGTCCTTCTACAAGAGTTATTTCCCTCGCTTGATGGATATGGGCTACTTGAACTCAGCACAAGTCGATGAGGCCTTCAGCGATCTTGCGCAACTTGAAACTATGGCTGGTGCCACGCTCTTTGGTCCTACCATGGTAGAGGTCATTGTCGAGAAGCCTTAGGATTTAGGCCACGCGATTATCATTCTCCTACTTCGAAATCCAAGCTAGCTGAATTCACGCAGTAGCGCAGGCCAGTGGGTTGGGGTCCATCACTGAAGACATGACCTAAATGACCTCCACATTCATGGCAGAGGATCTCAGTCCGTGCCATCCCGAAGGAGACATCCGTATCCTCATCCACATGACCCTGAATCTCATCGAAGAAACTAGGCCATCCGGTTCCAGATTCGAACTTGGTGCTGCTATTGAAGAGGGGATTCTGGCACCCACGGCAGACGTAAACACCTACTTCCTTAGTGTTCAAAAGATCGCCAGTAAAGGCACGTTCAGTACCCTTCTCTCGAAGGATATAGTACTCCTGATCGCTGAGTTCAGCCTTCCATTCAGAGTCTGATTTGACGACAGAATAAGTGGATTTCTCTTTCGCGAGGTCTTTAGAAGGTTGGTCCTGAGCGCAAGCGCTGAAACCCAGACCGAGGATGAGGAAAAGGGCGAGGTGTTTTGAAGTTGCTTTCATGCCTTCAGTCGTTCAATAAGGATGCCAATCTTTCGCTAACCTTATGAGCATTCGGAATGACGCTCTTCTCCAAGATCTCATTCAATGGAATGGCGGGCACATCGGCACTTCCGATGACTTCCACCGGTGCGTCCAAATAGCGGAAACAGGTCCTTCCGATCTCGCCTGAAAGGGCCTGGGCAAAAGTGTTGCACTCAGGTTCTTCCGTCACGACCAAGCATTTGCCATGGACCTTTACCCGTTCCATGACCAGCTCTCGGTCCCAAGGTGATATGCTTCGCAGGTCCACGATCTCAACCATACCGGGATGCGATTTGGAGGCGGTCTTGGCCCAATATACCCCCATGCCGTAGGTGACCACGCAGCAGCTCTCTCCACGGTCGATGGCGGCCTGGTCCGCATGCTGTGCGATGCGCCCTTTACCGATTGGGATGATGTAGTCCTCATCGGGTTCAATGGATTTGGCTTCTTCCGTGCCTTTGATCTTGCTCCAATACAGGCCTT
>JAQCAN010000090.1 GCA_027621335.1 Bacteroidota bacterium | reverse complement strand
GGACACGCATGGACTGCCTATCGAACTGGGTGTGGAAAAGGAGCTTGGCATCACCAAAGAGGATATCGGCAAGTCCATCTCCGTAGAGGAATATAACGATGCCTGCCGCAAAGCGGTCATGCGCTATACAGATGTGTGGAACGACCTTACGGAGAAGATGGGATACTGGGTGGACATGGATTCGCCCTACATCACATACGAGAACACGTATATAGAGTCGGTCTGGTGGTTGCTCGGTCAGCTTTATGAGAAAGGACTTCTTTATAAAGGGTATACCATCCAACCTTATTCACCAGCTGCGGGAACAGGATTGAGTACCCATGAGTTGAACCAACCTGGAACCTATAAAGATGTCAAGGACACAACTGTCATAGCGAAATTCAGAGTAAAAGACGTTCCTACTAGTTTGGGCGATCTGACTGTGACCGGAGAGAATCTTCACCTTTTGGCATGGACCACCACCCCTTGGACCTTACCGTCCAATACGGCCTTGGCTGTGGGGAAAAAGATTGAATATGTGGTCTTCAAGACCAATGACCGTTATACTGGAAATCCATATACAGGTGTACTCGCAAAGAATCGGTTGCCGTATTATTTCCCATTTGTGGATATGGCAACTCTTGAGCCAGGGAACACCTTCAGTTCCGAAGGAAAAGACCAGTCTAAAATCCAGATTCTTGGCACTGTGACTGGAGCCGATCTAGTGGGGCTTCGTTATGTGCAATTGTTGCCTTACACCCTCCCTTTTGAAGATTCCGACAAGGCCTTCCAAGTGATTTCGGGCGATTTTGTGACCACGGAGGATGGAACTGGTATCGTGCATATCGCACCGACCTTCGGTGCCGATGATGCCAAAGTGGCCAAAGAGGCTGGAATTCCGGCCATGTTGGTCAAAGACGATCAGGACAATCTTGTCCCACTGGTGGATTTGCAAGGCCGCTTCCGACCTGAGATGAAGGAACTGGCTGGGCGCTATGTGAAGGATGAATATTACAACGAAGGTGAGGCCCCTGAAAGAGGCGTTGACGTTGAGATTTCCATCCGATTAAAGGAAGAGGATAAGGCCTTTTTGGTGGCCAAGTACGAGCACACTTACCCTCATTGTTGGCGAACAGATAAACCCGTACTCTACTATCCTCTGGACTCTTGGTTCGTGAAGACCACGGCTTACAAGGATCGCCTCATCGAGCTCAATAAGACCATCAATTGGAAGCCGAAATCAACGGGTGAAGGCCGGTTTGGGAATTGGTTGGAGAATCTGAATGATTGGAACTTATCTCGATCACGCTATTGGGGCATCCCTATTCCGATATGGCGCACTGAGGATAACAGCGAAGAGCTTTGTATCTCCTCAGTGGAGCAATTGAAGAAGGAAGTGGAGCTATCCATCGCGGCAGGTTTCATGACCGAAAATCCACTTAAGGACTTCCATCCGGGGGACATGAGCAAGTCGAATTACAATAGCTTCGACCTGCATAAGAATTACGTGGATACGATCATCCTCAAGTCGGAGTCAGACAAACCAATGAAGCGTGAGAGCGACCTCATCGATGTTTGGTTCGATTCAGGTTCCATGCCATACGCCCAATTGCACTACCCTTTCGAGAACAAAGAACTCATTGACGAGCGCAAGTACTTCCCTGCTGACTTCATCGCTGAAGGAGTGGATCAGACCCGTGGATGGTTCTTCACTCTGCATGCCATCGCTACCATGTGCTTTGATTCAGTGGCCTTCAAGAACGTAGTCTCCAACGGGCTGGTGTTGGATAAGAATGGACAAAAGATGTCCAAGCGACTAGGCAACGCGGTGGATCCTTTTAAGACCTTGGATAGCTATGGAGCTGACGCAACGCGCTGGTACATGTTCACCAATGCACAGCCTTGGGACAACTTGAGATTCGATGTGGAAGGCATCGTTGAGGTCCAACGCAAGTTCTTTGGCACCCTATACAATACCTACTCTTTCTTTGCGCTTTACGCCAATGTGGATGGATTCACCTATTCAGAAGCTGAAGTTCCCTTGGCAGAACGGAGGGAATTGGACCGTTGGATCCTCTCCAAACTTAACAGCCTCATCCAAGAGGTGGAGGATGCCTACGAGAATTATGAACCTACCCGGGCCGGTAGAGCCATCCAGCGTTTCACCACCGATGAGTTGAGCAACTGGTATGTACGGCTCAGCAGAAGGATTTTCTGGAAAGGAGAATATGGTGCTGAAAAAATAGCCGCCTACCAGACCTTGTACCGATGCATGGAAGTCATCGCCCTTCTCTCCTCACCCATTGCTCCGTTCTACATGGACCGCTTATATCGTGACTTGAAGGAACCTGTTCAGGGCAAAGGAACCGGAAGTGTTCATTTAGCGACATTCCCAGAACTGGAAGCGAAGGCCATCGATCGCCATTTGGAAGAGAAGATGGAAGTGGCCCAACGCATGAGTTCCCTTATCCTGAGTATCAGAAAAAAGGAGAACATCAAGGTGAGGCAACCTCTTCAGAAAGTCATGGTGCCATCCTTGAATGCTGAACGAAGTAAGTACATTAAAGAAGTGAGTGAGCTGGTGAAAAGCGAGGTCAATGTTAAGGACATCGAACTGCTCGGGCCAGACAATGCGCTGATTGTGAAAACAGCCAAAGCCGACTTCAAAAAACTTGGACCTCGTTTTGGCAAGCAGATGAAGCAAGTGGCTGCCTTCATTCAAAGTTTGGACGCAGCACAGATCAATGCGTTTGAAAAAGAAGGGAAGTTGAGTTTTGATGTGGATGGTGAAACAGTCGAGATATCTCTGGAAGACGTTGAGTTGGCCTCACAGGATATTCCAGGATGGTCAGTAGCATCAGATGGTGATTTGACTGTTGCGCTCGACCTCACTTTGACACCTGAGTTGACACAGGAAGGTTTGGCAAGGGAATTGGTCAACAAGGTCCAAAATCTTAGAAAGGATATGGAATTGGAGGTGACGGACCACATCAACATACAAGTGGAGGCACGTCCTGACCTCACTGAGGCCTTGATAGCAAACAAGGACTATATTTGCGCGGAAATTCTAGCAGAGCAGTTCGAGGTAGTTGAGCATCTCTCTTCAGGCCCTGGCTTTTCTGTTGACCTCAGCGACACCATAGAGACCAACATCTCCATTGTAAGAAATAATTAAGTGCTATAGACATGGCCAAGAAGAATGATGATTTTGTAAGGTACTCAGACAAGGACCTTGTTATGTTCAAGGAATTGATAGAGGACAAGCTCGTGGCTGCAAGGGAAGACTTGGAATTGCTGCGTAGCTCTCTTTCTCACTTGGATGATAACAGCACAGACGATACCTCTCCGACCTTCAAGATGATGGAAGACGGATCTGAGACCCTCTCTCGTGAAGAGTCTGCCCAGTTGGCGATGCGACAGGAGAAGTTCATACGCCACCTTGAAGAGGCATTGATCCGCATTAGGAATAAGACCTATGGAATCTGCCGTGAAACAGGGAAACTCATCCGTAAAGAGCGCTTGATGCTTGTGCCACATGCCACACTGAGCATAGAGGCTAAGAACGCACAAGGATAAAGTCCTTCGCCCATGAAGGCCGCCTTTAGCACGATATTCACGGTCCTCTTCTTGGACCAGATCAGTAAGGTCTGGGTGAAGCTCAGCATGTACCAAGGGGAGCAGATCGCGGTCTTCGGGAAATGGTTCTATATCCACTTTCTTGAGAATCCTGGCATGGCCTTCGGGTTCGAATTCGGAGGAGTTTATGGGAAGATCGCACTAAGTGCCTTCCGGATCATCGCAGTCGTCCTCATCAGCCGATATCTCTTTAAGTTCATCAAGGAAGGGTACCCCACGGGGTTCATCATATGTGCCTCCATGGTGCTAGCCGGTGCTATCGGCAACATCATCGATTCGGCTGTCTACGGTCTGCTCTTCAGTGACAGTCCTCCGATTCCTGGATTCGTGGCCTCCTTCCTTCCTGAGGATGGCGGCTATGCGCCTTTCCTCATGGGTAATGTGGTGGACATGCTGTATTTCCCGTTGTTCTCATTTGAGTGGCCTGAATGGATGCCATTCGTTGGCGGAAATCACTTCGAATTCTTCCGACCCGTGTTCAACATCGCAGACTCCTCCATCACACTTGGTCTGGTCTTCATCTTCATTTTTCAGAAAAGATATTTCTCACATCTCTCCACCGAAGAGATAGATGAGGAATTTCAGTCTGAAGAGGTATCCCCTGCTGAAGAGTCAGGTCTAGAAAGGTCCTAAGACCTCTTTATGATCGTTCAGGCTTTCCAGGATTTGCTATCGAGATAGCTCTGTAGGATGATAGCCGCACTGACCTTGTCCACGTTCCCTTTCACCTTGCGCTGTTTCTTAGTCGCGCCTGCTGTAATCATCGCTTGCATGGCCATGCCGCTCGTGAACCTCTCATCCACCAGAATGACCTGCTGCTCTGGAAACAACTGTAGCAGACGTTTCTCAAGAAGACGTACGTTCTGAGTGATATTCGTATCCCCTCCCTTCAGGTCTCGGGGCAAGCCCAGGATGATGGCTTCAGGAGAATGGCGTTGGACATAATCTTTCACCACCTTTTCCAGGTCTCTAGAGTCAATAGTCTCCAACGGTGAGGCAATGGTCCCATTCTCATCCGTATGGGCCAGCCCTGTCCTCTTCAATCCGAAATCAATGGCAATGTACCTTGGCATAGAGGGTAAAGATACCGAGATGTACCAAGGCTCATATCTTTGCGCCACATGAAAGAACTTATAGAAGCGGCTTGGAATGACCGAGATCTGCTCAAGCAAGAAAAGACCAAAGAGGCCATCCGCTCGGTCATCGCCATGCTGGATAGAGGAGAACTGCGAGTGGCCGAGCCAATAGCGGACCTATGGCAAGTGAATGAGTGGGTGAAAAAAGCGGTATTGCTCTATTTCCCGATCCAAGAAATGAAGACCATAGAGCATGGCCCATTGGAATACCATGACAAGATTCCCCTTAAGAAGGACTATGCCTCCCAAGGGGTCCGAGTGGTACCTCATGCCATAGCTCGTTATGGAAGCTTTTTGAACAGAGGAGTCATCTTGATGCCTTCTTACGTGAACATCGGTGCCTATGTGGACAGCGGCACCATGGTGGACACATGGGCTACGGTCGGGTCATGTGCGCAGATAGGAAAGAATGTCCACCTCAGCGGTGGCGTAGGTATAGGAGGTGTCTTGGAACCCGTCCAAGCGAGCCCCGTCATCATTGAGGACGATTGCTTCATCGGATCACGTTGCATCGTGGTGGAAGGCGTGCATGTCAAAAGAGAATCTGTCCTGGCCGCTGGACTCACATTGACGATGAGCACCCATATCATAGATGTCAGTGGATCAGAACCCGTAACTTATAAAGGAGTAATCCCGGAGAGATCGGTGGTCATCCCTGGCATGCGACCCAAGGACTTTCCTGCTGGGACGTACCAAGTCCCTGTGGCCCTCATCATAGGAAAGAGGAAAGAAAGTACCGACAAGAAAACCAGCTTGAACGAGGTGCTCAGAGAACATCAGTTGGCGATATGAATCTGATTGAAAAAGAACATATCAAAGAAGCGGTCGAACTTCTGCGATCAGGTGCTGTCCTCCTTCATAGAGCAGACACTATTTGGGGCCTCATCTGTGATGCGACTTCGGATCAAGCGGTAGAGAGCATCTCTGTTATAAAAGGAAGAACCAATGCCAAAGCTTATGTCGTCCTGGTGAGTAGTAGTGCTATGTTGGAACGATATGTCAAAGAGGTTCCCGAAGTGGCCTGGGAACTGATCGATACCGCTGTGAGCCCATTGACCATCATCTATCCTGAAGGCCGATTGCTCTCAGGCGGGGTGTGTGCCGCGGATGGAAGTATCGCTGTGCGCATCGTCAAGGATCCTTTGACCGAGCGGCTCATACAGCAGCTCGGCAAACCTCTCATCTCCACCTCGGCCAATCTCATGGGACAGGCTTCTCCAATGCGTATTGACGATGTTTCAAAGGGCATCTTGGACCAAGTGGGTGGCATTATCTCTGATGAAGGTAAATCCAGTGGCCCCCACAAGGCCTCATCCATCATAAAGTTAGGACTCCATGGTGAAGTCAGCATCATACGTTCCTGATATCAAGCGTCTCAAAGGCGCCACGGACCTGCCTCTAGTGAGATTGATTTCAGAGGTCTCTCGCTCAAAAGGTCGGGAGAGCTATATCATAGGAGGTTTCGTGAGAGACACACTCATAGGTCGCATTGTGAAGGACATCGATGTGGTGACCGTTGGAAGTGGCATCGAATTGGCCAAAGATATCGCCAAGGAAATGGGCCATCTTGAGGTGCATGTTTTCAAGAACTTCGGCACGGCCATGATAAAGAAAGGCGATTATGAATTGGAATTCGTAGGCGCCAGAAAAGAGTCCTATCGCAGTGAGTCGAGAAAGCCTATCGTGGAAGATGGTACCGTGCAAGAGGACCAAGAGCGCAGGGATTTCACCATCAATGCCTTGGGCATCAGTCTGAATGAGGATTATGGGGCCTTGGTAGACCCATTCAATGGTCTGGAGGATCTCAGGAACGGTGTCATCCGCACTCCCTTGGAGCCCGACCGCACCTATTCGGATGACCCTCTGAGAATGATGAGGGCGATTCGCTTTGCCACACAACTGGGATTCCAGATTGAGGAAGAAAGCTTCGAATCCATTAAGCGCAATGCGTATCGCATCAGTATCGTCAGTCAAGAGCGCATTACCGATGAGTTGAATAAGATCATACTTTGTGAGGTCCCCTCCATTGGCTTCAAACTCTTGGATGAATGTGGCCTTCTGGACATCATCTTTCCTGAGCTGATCAGGTTGAAGGGAGCTGAGACTCGCCTAGGAATTGGTCATAAGGATAACTTCTACCATACCTTGCAGGTCCTGGATAATATCTGTCCTCACACAGATGACCTCTTCCTGCGCTGGGCTGCTATACTCCATGATATTGCAAAACCTGCAACGAAGCGCTTCTACCCAGAGACCGGTTGGACCTTCCATGGCCATGAGGTCAAAGGAGCCCGCATGGTCCCAGGCATCTTCAGGAAGATGAAACTGCCCTTGGATTCCAAGATGAAGTTCGTGCAGCAACTGGTACTTCTCCATCTGCGCCCCATCGCTTTGACCAAGGAAGAGATCACAGATAGCGCTATCAGGCGTCTCCTCTTCGATGCAGGGGATGACCTGGAAGCCCTCATGACCTTATGCCGTGCAGATATCACCTCCAAGAACGACCACAAAGTCAAGCGCTACTTGCATAATTATGAGCTGGTCCTTCAGAAACTAGCTGAAGTGGAGGAAAAGGATCGCCTGAGGAATTGGCAACCTCCGGTCACCGGTGAGGAGATCATGACCTATTTCAATCTCTCTCCGTGCAGGGAGGTAGGAACCATAAAGAATCAGATCAAGGAAGCTATCATGGACGGTGAAATCTCCAATGATAGAGAAGAGGCTTTGGGCTTGATGAAAAGATTAGGAAAAGAACTGGGACTGGCACCCAAGTGATAATTCACATTGAACTTAAATTTGATCTACCTAAGCACATCGCCTGAATGAAAGTCATCAAGATAAGAGTGGTCCTGGATACCGCAGATGAAGTCTTCAGGGATTTCGAAATCCTCGAGAATGGAAACTTGGAGGATCTTCATGAGGCCATACTTGCCTCCTTCGACTTGGCCAATGACCAAATGGCCTCCTTCTATATGAGTGATGAAGAATGGAACAAGGGAGAGGAATTCGTCCTCATGGACATGGGTGAGGATGCGATTCTGATGAATGAAGCGCCCCTGACCATAATCAGAGGAGAAGGGAGCCGCTTGCTCTATGTTTATGACTTCATGAATCTGAAGATCTTCTATGTGGAGGTTCTGGAAATCAATGATTCTGATAAGGACAAGACCTATCCTTATCTCTACATGGCTCTTGGCAGCATTCCCGATGCTGAGGACAGTTATAGCTTGGAAGGACTTATGGCGGGTGTAGAAGAAGAAGAAGGTGATCATAATGAGCGCGAGGTGCGCATCCATGAAGAGGAAGAGGGTGATTGGTATGATGACGAGGACTCCAACACCTTCGAGGATCTGGACGACTATGAAGGACTTCTTTAACGCTTCATGACACAGAAACCAGTTCTGATATGCATCCAAGGTCCAACGGCCGTGGGCAAGACTGCAATAAGTATTGAACTGGCGAAACGCTTGGGAGCCGAGATCATCTCATCTGACAGCCGGCAGATGTATAAGAACATCTCTATCGGCACCGCCAAGCCGAACTCTGAAGAACTGGCATCGGTTCCGCATCACTTCGTGGATTTCCTCGAATTAGATGAACTTTACAGTGCAGGGCAGTTCGAAAGGGAGGCCTTGTCACTCATCAAGGAATCGGATAAACCCTATTGGATCTTGGTAGGAGGGTCCGGACTCTACTCAAAGGCATTGCTCGAAGGATTAGATGAACTTCCCAAAGACCATTCTTTGAGGCAAGAACTTAACAAGAGAAGGAGCGTTGAAGGACTTGAGGTGCTTCAAGCAGAATTGAGGTCATTGGATCCAGATCACTTTGCAGCCACGGATATCCAGAATCCCCAACGTGTCATTCGGGCTTTGGAAGTCTGCCTCATCACTGGGAAAACTTATTCCTCTCTGAGAAACGCTGAAGAAAAGGAACGTCCATTCACCGCCCTACAAATCGCGCTTAGACGAGAGAAGTCTGAACTGGACAAGCGCATCAGAGAACGCTGTCGACTGATGTTGCTAGAAGGATGGATGGACGAGGCCCGCTCAGTCCATCACCTGAAGCATTTGAATGCCTTGAATACCGTAGGTTATAAAAGTCTGTTCAAAATGA
>JAQCAN010000089.1 GCA_027621335.1 Bacteroidota bacterium | reverse complement strand
AAACCCCACTACCACTTCCGTTTTAACAAGATGATCGTCATCCCGAATGACAAGATCGTCACCGGTCCCATCTACATGAAAGTGGGCAGTGTGCCTACCCCCCTCGGTCTGCCCTTCGGATACTTTCCGAATACGACCAAACAGAAGGCTGGCATCCTCATCCCAGGCTATGGCAACAGTGGGAATCTTGGCTATTTCCTTATCAATGGTGGCTACTACCTCCCTATAAGCGACTACATGGACACCAAGATCACAGGGGATATCTATTCCAGAGGTAGCTGGGGCCTCAGGAATATCACTCGATACACAAAGCGTTATGCATATAGCGGGAATATAGATCTGAACTACAATAATCGTCTCTTCGGGGATCCCGACCTTCTTGGATTCAGCAAGGAGAGCAGTTTCTTCATCCGCTGGAATCACTCACAAGATGGCAAAGCCCGGCCAGGAACAACCTTCTCGGCCAATATCAATGCGGGCACGAGCAACAGTTTCACCAATAATTACAATAGCTCGCTGAACGATTTCATCAGCAACACCTTTGCCTCAGGAGTGAACTACAGCAAGCGATGGAGAACCTCCCAACTCACAATGAGCGCTCGACACAGCCAGAACACAAGCAGCCGCAATGTGAATTTCACCTTGCCTCAAGTGAGCTATAACTTGAACCGTTTCTTCCTTCCTCTGTCGTTCCTAAGAGGTTCCTCCGCTGGTCCTAAAAAGGCCTATGAAACTATCGGAGTGACGTATAACAGCACATTTGAGAATCGCCTCAATACGCGCGAACAGGACCTTCGTTTCGACAATGTCAGACCATTGAGTCGAGACATCGTGAATGGGGTGAATCATAACATCTCTGCCAACACAAGTGTAAAGCTTGGTTACTTCGCCTTGAACCCGAATTTCAGATTGACAGAACGCTGGCACTTCGCTAAAACAGAGCGGTCATTCAGTGATGGGGAAATCGTTACAGATACGCTTCGTGGATTTTATGCGACCAGAGACTACAGCATGAGTGCCAATTTAACTACCAAGATCTATGGCATGTATGGCTTCAGGAACTCACGCATCAAGGCTATCCGTCATGTCATGACCCCTAGTATCGGTCTCTCCTATAGCCCTGAATTCGATTTCAATGAAGAAATCACTTTGGATGAAGAGACGGAGGTCTACAATCCTTTCTCAGTGAGCGCCTACTCTCAGAACAATACGAGAGAAAGAGGTGCCATGAACTTCAGCCTGCAGAATAACCTGGAGATGAAGGTGAGGACACGGAGCGACTCCGCCAAAGTGAAGGATAAGAAGGTGGCTTTGATAGAGAACTTGACAGTCAACACAGGGTATAATTTCATCGCTGACAGCCTCAAACTAGATGACATCAGAGTAAGCGCGCGTACCACCTTGTTCAAGAAAACGCAGGTCCAGTATTCTGGCGTCTTCGACCCTTATCAAGTGAATAATCTCGGTCAGCGGGTGGACGACTACCGCATCACAGGAAAAGGCCCGATCCTAAGAGGAAAAAGCCATAATGTTGCCCTATCCACCCAGCTCAGCGGAGGTACGGGAAAGAGCAGACCTGCACAACCTACACCTGACACCTTCGCAAGTGATCAGGAAATAGAGGAAGTGAGGAATAATCCCCAGAACTTCGTGGATTTCACTATCCCATGGAATCTGAGATTGAGCTATACAGTCAATGTATCCAAGGTCTTCAACACCCTACCTGATGGTGGGCTGCTGGACACAACCATCGTCTCGCAACATGGGGTTCTGTTCAACGGTGACCTTCGCTTGTTCAAAAAGTGGATGCTGGGCTTCAGTTCGGGCTATGACCTCAAAAATGAGGAATGGGGATCCACCGTCTTGACCTTGAATTGGGATCTTCACTGCTGGGCATTCACCGCCACTGTCATCCCCTTTGGTGATCGTAAGAGCTACAACCTGAGCTTAGGCGTGAACGCCTCCATCCTTCAGGACCTCAAGTTACAGCGAAGAGGGGTTCTTGGAAATGGCCAAGGCCTCTTATTCTGACAAAACGTATCTTTAATACTCTAATGGAAACGCCACCGAATCTGATTCACTATGCCATTCCAGGTTTCATCCTTCTGATGGCCGTGGAGGTCTATCTCAGCCTCAGGATGAAGACGGAAGCGTATGATTGGAAAGATTCGGCCGCCTCAATCTCTATGGGATTGGGGAATGTCTTTCTCGGGCTCATTGCGAAGGCGTTGGTTCTTGGAGCCTTCTTCTTTGCCTATCAATTCAAGCTTCTCGAGATTCCAGTGACCTGGTGGTCCTGGCTCATCCTCTTCTTCTTGGAAGACCTGAGTTATTATGTCTTCCACCGAGTGAGCCATCGATCCAGACTGTTCTGGGCTTCGCATGTGGTGCATCATAGCAGTAAGCACTACAACCTGAGCACGGCTCTGAGGCAGACCTGGACCGGGTCTTTCTACACCTTTATCTTCTGGCTCTGGTTGCCTTTTTTGGGATTCCATCCCTTCATGGTCATGACCCAAATGGCCATCTCACTGCTCTACCAATTCTGGATTCACACGGAGGCCATAGACAAATTGCCTAAATGGTTCGAAGGGATATTCAATACCCCTTCCCATCATCGCGTACACCACGCCACCAATCCAAGGTATCTGGATCGAAACCATGCCGGTATCCTCATCATTTGGGATAGGATGTTCGGCACATTCGAACCTGAGGTAGCCTACGACCCCCCTGTCTATGGGCTGACAGAGGACATCAAAACCTTCAATCCATTGCGCATCGCCTTTCATGAGTGGTGCGCTATGCTCCGGACAGCCTTGGGGAAAGGATTGACGATGAAGGACCGGCTCTCCTATCTGACGCATCCTCCCGGTTGGCGCCATGATGGAAAGGGTAAGTTGGCTGAAGATATCAGAATGGACTGGGAAAGGCACCAACCATAAGCCTTGTAATGCGTTCCTTTGCGGCTTCTTATGGCTGAACATCCTCAGATATACTTCCACCTGGGCCTTGGCAAGACAGGCACCACCTTTCTTCAATACAGGGCCTTTCCTTATTTCAAAGGCTTTCACTACATCCAAAGGACCAAGTACAGAAGGGCCAAAGAAATCATTGCTAAGAGCAATGCGAATCGATTCTTTATCTCTTTCGAATGCGATCAACAGCTCGAGCGAGTGGTCAAGGACTGGGTAAAAGACCACCCTCAGACCACTCCGATCCTCGTCTTCAGGCGCCATGACAGCTGGATAGCCAGCCAGTTCAGGAGGTTTTTGAAGAACTGTAACGTCACCCGATTCGAGGAGCTATTAGATCTCGATAAGGATACTGGAAAGTTCAAGAGGAAGGACCTTTTGTTCATGCCCATGATACGCATGGTGGAGGCATCTTTCATGAGTAAGCCTATCGTTCTGCTCTATGATGATATGAGAGCGGATCCCAAGACTTTCATCTCCGTTCTTGCCCGAAGGATGAGCTCGAGTGTGGATGTGGATAGCTTGGATTTCAGTAAGAAACACAGCTCATATTCTGATAGGCAATTGGCCTTTGTGAGAAAGGTGAGCCATTACATTCCTTTGCGGAATAAGGTGGTCTATTCCAATAGGGGTATCGAATTCCTGAGGAAAAGTTCAGTCAGTTGGACCCGCTATCTCATTCTGTTCATCGGAAAATTCTGGCCGGACCAGCTCAAAGGAAAGCCGCTCATCGATGCAGCAACTCTTAAAGCTGTGAAGGATGATTATTCTCAGGACTGGAATGAAGTGGTAGAGTATGTGCGTAAGAATCAAGTCATTGATGCTTTTCATGACTGAGTAAGAGTCCTACATTTGCAACACCGAAGGAGAATCAACAGCCTTATTCAGTTCAGTAAATCAAACCGAAATCCACCTATTTCTTTATGGATCTTTCATCTCTCGACATCAAACAAATCAGCTTGGAGTATGGCCTTCCCTTGTTGAAGGCTTTAGCTATCCTACTCATCGGACTATGGGTCATAAAAATGGCCATGAGACTTTTCAGAAAGGGCTTGGATGCTCGAGATCTTGAGCCTTCACTGAAGACCTTCTTCGTCAGCATGGTGAGCGCCTTACTCAAGGTTTTACTAGGGATCAGCGTTTTAGGCACGTTGGGCATAGAGATGACTTCCTTCATTGCTATTCTAGGAGCAGCTGGTCTAGCTGTAGGCATGGCTTTATCCGGCACACTTCAGAATTTTGCGGGAGGAGTCATGCTTTTGTTGTTCAATCCCTTCAAAGTTGGCGACCTCATTTCAGCGCAGGGACATACGGGAGTGGTTAAGGAGATACAGATCTTCGTGACGACCTTGCTAAGTCCTGAGAGTAGGACCATCATCCTTCCTAATGGACCATTAGCCAATGGAGACATCACCAATTTCACGACAGAAGGAAAACTAAGGGTAGACCTGACCTTTGGCATATCATACGGAGCTGATATTCAAAAGGCCAAAACAGTCCTTACGGAAGTTATGCAATCGCATCCTGCCGTCATGAAGGACCCTGCTCCATTTTGTAGGTGTGAAGGAATTAGGCGATAGTTCTGTGAATCTGGCCGTGCGTTGTTTCACAACCCCAGAGAGTTTTTGGGATGTCTATTTCAAAGTCTATGAACAAGGCAAGGTCGCTCTGGATCAGGCCGGCATCGAAATCCCTTTCCCTCAACTGGATATCCATCAAAAAAATTGAACCATGGCTGAAACTCCAAAGAACCAACTCAAGCCTTTAGCTGATGAAAAAGGCCGAGCGGCCAGCCCAATACTCCCAGAGGATGTGAAGAACTACCTCATCGACATTGATGGCACTATCACGGACGATGTGCCCAATGAAGAGCCTGAGCGCATGGGAACTTGTGAGCCCTATCCAGATGCCTTGGAGACCTTGAACAAATGGTTCCATGAGGGCCATATCATCACGTTCTTCACGTCAAGAACTGAAGAGCATCGTGAGATCACTGAGAAATGGTTGCATCAGCATGGATTCAAGTACCATGGCCTATTGATGAACAAGCCTAGAGGAGGCAACTACCATTGGATAGATAACCACATGGTCAAGGCCACGCGCTTCTATGGTCATTTCGCAGATCTTATAAAGGTCTCAAAGGAAATCGAAGTCTTCCCTAAACCTTGACCCCTTCATTTGGCCATTTCGAGGTTGCATCTTCAGTACATTTGCACCCTTAAAAGAAAACCCTTTAGGTAATTCATGTCACGCATCACTATCACCTTGCCTGATGGCAACCAGAGAGAGTACGAATCAGGACACTCTGCCATGGAAGTGGCCACTGATATCAGTGAAGGACTTGCTAGAAATGTCTTGGCAGCCATTGTCAATGGTAGAGTGCAAGAGGCCTCTGTTCCTATCGAAGAGGATGCCACTCTCCAATTATTGACCTGGAAGGATGAAAAAGGAAAAGAGACCTTCTGGCATTCCTCAGCTCACCTTTTGGCAGAGGCAATCCAACACTTCTATCCGAAGGCCCTTTTCACCATAGGCCCTCCCATCGAACGTGGTTTCTACTATGACATCGACTTCGGAGATGAGACCATCGTGGAGGCCGACTTGGAAAAGATAGAGAAGAAGATGCTCGAGTTGGCCTCGCAGAAGAATCTTTACGTCAGGAAAGCTGTGAGCAAGGCTGATGCCTTGGCCTTCTATGAAGACAACCCTTACAAGCGAGAGCTTATAGATGACCTTGAGGATGGGAGCATTACCTTCTATACCCAAGGTGAATTCACTGACTTGTGCAGAGGCCCCCACATCCCCAATACTGGATTCATAAAGGCTGTGAAACTCCTCAACATTGCAGGAGCTTATTGGAGAGGTGATGAGAAGAACAAACAGGTCACCAGAGTCTATGGTATCACCTTCCCCAAGAAGACGGAACTGACCGAATACCTCCATTTCTTGGAGGAAGCCAAGAAGCGTGACCATAGAAAGCTGGGTAAGGAATTGGGGCTTTTCACCTTCTCAGAGCGGGTTGGGCAAGGCCTTCCACTGTGGCTACCCAAAGGGACGGCACTCAGAGAGCGACTGACCAATTTCCTGAAAGCCGCACAGGATAAGATGGGTTACAAACAGGTCATCACACCTCATATCGGGCATAAGCAACTCTATGTGACTTCAGGCCATTACGAGAAGTACGGAGAAGACTCCTTCCAACCCATAAGGACCCCTGTAGAGGGAGAGGAATTCTTCCTCAAACCTATGAACTGCCCACACCATTGCGAGATCTACAGGTCCAGCTCTCATTCTTACAAGGACCTACCTCTGCGATTGGCTGAATTCGGGACCGTCTATCGCTATGAGCAAAGCGGGGAATTGCATGGACTGACAAGGGTGCGCGGCTTTACTCAAGATGATGCCCACATCTTCTGCACCCAAGACCAAGTCAAAGATGAATTCAAAGCGGTCATCGACCTGGTCATGATGGTCTTGAAAGCTTTGGATTTCAAGGACTATACCGCACAGATCTCTTTGCGCAGTGAGGAAAAGAGCGATAAGTACATCGGCAGCGATGAGAATTGGAATCTGGCTGAGCAGGCCATCATCGAAGCTTCTGCTGAGAAAGGCTTGAAGACGGTTACGGTGCATGGAGAGGCCGCTTTCTATGGCCCCAAGCTGGATTTCATGGTCAAGGACGCTATCGGACGGCAATGGCAGTTAGGGACCATTCAAGTGGACTACAACCTCCCTGACCGCTTCGAGTTGGAATACAAGGGTGCAGATAACCAGATGCACAGGCCCGTGATGATCCACAGGGCGCCTTTTGGCTCCATGGAAAGGTTCGTAGCAGTTCTGACTGAGCATTGCGCAGGCGAATTCCCCCTATGGCTGAATCCAGAACAGGTCTCAGTGCTTTCATTGTCAGAGAAATTCAACGAGTACGCAGCAAGAGTTTCACGTGAACTGAATAATTGCGATATTCGCGCCTCCGTAGACGACCGCAATGAGACTGTGGGGAAGAAAATCAGGGATGCTGAGTTGAGAAAAACCCAGTATATGCTGATAGTTGGAGAGAATGAAGCCCTGTCGGACACGGTGTCAGTGAGAAAACGTCACGAAGGTGACTTGGGAGGTATGAGTATCAGCAGCTTCCAAAAACTGATTGAAAAGGAAGTGGAAGCACAATTGGAAGGCTTCACACTTTGATTAAGAATAAAATTAAAAACGAGGAGCAATAGCTATAAGAAGACGAAGAGAGCGAGGATCATACGTGAAACGTGAGGACCCGCATCGCATCAATGAGAGCATACGCGTACCAAGTGTGCGAGTTGTAGGTGAAGGAATAGAATCACAGGTCCTACCGACCAAAGAAGCTATAGAGCTTGCTGAAAGCATGCAATTGGATCTGGTAGAGATCTCACCAAAGGCAGATCC
Source organism: Bacteroidota bacterium (assembly GCA_027621335.1). GTDB lineage: Bacteria > Bacteroidota > Bacteroidia > Flavobacteriales_D > JABDKJ01 > JABDLZ01. The sequence goes on along the minus strand of JAQCAN010000089.1, from coordinate 1,496 downwards.
ACCGGTCTGTAAGATCATTGATTACCGAAAGTTCCTCTATGAGCAGAAGAAGAAGGAAAAGGAACTCAAGGCGAAGCAGTCCAAAGTCGTCCTGAAAGAAATCAGGTTTGGACCGAATACGGATGAACATGACTTCAACTTCAAGCTCAAGCATGCGAAAAAGTTCCTAGAAGAAGGTGCAAAGGTGAAAGCCTATGTGTTCTTCAGAGGACGATCCATCGTTTATAAAGAACAAGGGGAGATCCTACTTCTCAAGTTCGCGACAGAATTGGAAGATGACGGGATTGTAGAACAGCTCCCGAAGTTGGAAGGTAAAAGGATGATCATGTTGATCAATCCAAAGAAGAAGTAGAAAATAAAACAAAAGAGGCCATGCCAAAAATGAAGACCGTATCAAGCGCAAAGAAGCGTTTCAGAGTTACGGGGACCGGTAAGCTCAAGAGGAAGAAGGCCTACCATAGCCACATCTTGACTAAGAAGTCCAAGAAACGCAAGCGTAACCTCACGAAGTGGGATGATGTTCACTCATCAGACCTCTCCAACGTGAAGTTGATGCTCTGCAGGTAAAACAGATTTATTCACCAAGTGTCCAGCCCTAATAAAAGTCATCTGAGAAGATGCGCTGTACATTAAAGAAGTAAAGTAAAATGCCAAGATCAGTAAATGCTGTCGCAGCGCGACAAAGAAGAAAGAAAATCCTGAAACTCGCCAAAGGTTATTTTGGGAGACGGAAGAACGTGCATACCGTGGCCAAGAATGCCGTGGAAAAGGGCATGCAGTATGCTTACTTTGGACGTAAGCAGAAGAAAAGAACATTCAGAGGATTGTGGATCCAGCGTATCAATGCTGGTGTAAGACCTCATGGCATGAACTATTCTCAATTCATAGGGAAAGTCAAGGAAGCGGATATCCAACTCAACCGCAAGGTCCTTGCTGACTTGGCAATGAACCACCCTGAGGCCTTCAAGGCAGTCATTGAGAAAGTGAAATAAGTCTTTCTAAGACATCATTGGAAAAAAGGGAATCTAAATTGATTCCCTTTTTTTTGCATTAACTCGAACCTCATGAATCGACTGATACCATTTTTATAGGACTTGCAGCCTTCTCCCATTATTCAATGGCGCAATCGAGAGTGTCTATCCCTGAGATTTTCCCGAGTTCCGGTGTCTGGGTGAACACGGATGGCACCCTTACTCTTGGCCAGCTCACCCGAAGGAATCCGCTCTTGGAAGTCCGTGTAAAACCAAATGACCCTGCTCTTGTCGATCTTGCCCACCACTTAACAGAGTTGCAATCCCGATTCCCTTTCTTGAATATCATTGGAACCATGGCTTGCTCGGAAGCCTACCAACTTGAGACTGAAGAAATACACAGGACCTTAAGGCATACGAGTTGGACATTTCCAATGTACAGTTACCCAGAAGTTGCTCCCCTAGACTCATCCCAGGATAAGGGCTACCGTCCCTATGGCATCCATGCTCTTCAGTCCAGCAAGG
>JAQCAN010000088.1 GCA_027621335.1 Bacteroidota bacterium | reverse complement strand
GTACTCCACCCGACTTGAATGCGATCATGGGAAGACCACAGGCCTGTGCCTCTCCGCTCACCAGTCCTTGGGCTTCCCTCCTTCCTGTCTTGTCCACAGCAGAGGTCATCAGGTAGAGGTCAGAGCGCTGCATGAGCTGCCGGACTTCACTCTGACTTCGAGCACCACAGAGCGTGACGCTCTCCTGCAGACCTAGTTCTGCGATGAGCGCCTCAAGGCTGTCTTTTTCCTCACCTACTCCCACTATGTCATACCTGAGCTTATAGCCTTTATCCATTAACCTGCGGACGGCTCTGATGCCGAAGGCATGCCCTTTCAATTCCACCAATCGACCAACGGATAGTATGGCGATCTCATCGCCCTCAGTGGATGACTTGAGCGGTCTGAAATAGTCGGTGTCGACCGGCATTGGGATAACGCTTAGCTTGTCCCTCGGGCATCCCAAGTCAATGAGCCGTTGCTCCAAGAACTTGGAATTGGCGGTGAAGGCCTCTCCGTACTTGAATAATTGACTGTAGAACAGCATACGCTCGGCTTGGTCCACTTGGCCGAAATGTGCATCGAATCCGTGGAACGTGGTCACCACTTTGCCTTTGAACAGGCCTGAGGCCTTAAGTGCATCAAAGGGGTATTTGGACGTTCCGAATTGGATGTGAACGACATCAGCATCTATGAAGGGTCTTACCTCTTCATAATGCAAGACATAGTTCCCTTTCAATCCTTCAGACCCGTAGTTCAAATAATCCAAAGTCCTCAGTACGTCCAGCGGCACACCGGACGCGAGTATCTTCAATAGAGTGATTACCCTCTGTCTCCCTCCACTGGGTTCCATTCGCCTCAACTCGGTGGTCCTTGCCAACAGATCATACTCAAGCATGATCTCGGGCTGAGAGGAATCTTCTAGACCCATTTTTCGATCTGCGAGAATAAAGACCTCGAACCCCAGGTCTGAGGCCAGTTTCGCCTGAAGGGTGATGAAGGTCTCTGAAGGACTTGGAAATGTTCCTACTCGTAAGAGCAATTTCTTCTTTGGCCTGCTCATTTCCCAAGCCAATATGCAATGCTCTCCCTCACCCCTTTGTACTCGGCATAGTCGACCAGGAATCGCTTCTGCAGTCTGAAGAACTCCTTGGCTTTTTCCTTGGCCTCATAGTCCCCCTTGATCAGGTCCATAAGCTTGGAAAAACCCTCTTTCCTCAGATTCTCCAAAGCCTTCTTGATCAAGCTGTTCTTGGTCTCCAATCCCGACAGCAGCACTTCCTGATAGGGCAAGACCATGAAATTGGAGTGGGACATGGCCTTCCTCAAACGAGACAGATACTCCAGCGACATCCTGCCCTTGGTCATGAAGTGGGTGAAGTAGAGCCGCTCATCGAACCAGATCTTGTAGCCCAATAGCCTCAAGGCATAGCTGTACTCTGTATCCCCTCCTGAGCTCAGGGTGTCCCCTTTCCTACAGGTCAGTTGGGCCATGAAGCCTCGATCATTCAGCTCCTCCCAATGGCTTTTCCTCATCACCATCCCAGCGCCATAGAGACAGCCTTTCTTTCGGGTGATGTCCCCGCTCTCTGTCCCTTGGACGGAGACTGCGAAATACTTGGCATACACCTCCCACCATGAAGGGCGTTCACCTTCGAAGGCCGCTTCACACCAGCCCCCCAAAGCCCCGATCAGTTCATCGGACTCCATCCTGCACGTAGGTCTTGGCCATCCAGTTATCATCATCCACCACCATGAGGTATTCATACTTGGCCTCGGCATAGCCCATATCCTGGGCATAGGCTTTCCCTGGGATGGGTTGGGTGAAGGACCGATAGGCGATATTGGGCGTTCCATGGACCCTCCACCACTCATCGGCAAAGGCCTTGGTGCCATCAGTGGAGGCATTGTCCACCAGGATGATCTCAAAAGGACAGGTGTGAATCTGCTGAACGAGGTGACTTAAGGTCTCTTCCAGACGGGACTTCCCGTTATAAGTGCAGATGATGGCCGAGATTCCTTTTTGCATAATCAAAACTTCACATGGGTGCACCCTTCCAACTGTAGATGCATGGCTTCCAATTCATTTCTCAGCCCGTCCATCTTATCCCTTTGACCCGACTGAAGTTTTTATCGGTTCAAACTTCTGAAATAACCAGTACAAAAATGGAATGGGCCCTACTTTCTTTCCCCTAACAGCAAGTGACGTAGTGCCTGCTTGGTGTGGAACTTGATACTCCCTATCCTTGAATAGGGTGGTCTTTCCTTTGCCGCACTATTTTCAGAAGGTCTCGTTCCGAAGGCATAAGGCAGTGACTTTAGCGTTTCATAGCCCATGGCATCCAGATAGCGATCATAGCCATCGAAGATGGGAACGATATCAGGTCTGTTCTCCAAGGTGAAATTCTGGTTGTAACTGGCGATGGTAGGGCGGCTCTCCCTCTTGTAATGGCTGTAATGGAAGAAGCGCAAGGGAGTCTCCTTATCATTCACATAATAGCGTCCTCGATCATCCCTGATCTCCCGCTCATGCAGGTTCCAGTTGGCCATGTTATAGCCAAGATGCCTCAGCACCTTGACATCGTCCAGAAAGGCCGGCCCATAGCCCCACCAGATCTGATCATAGAAATAGCCCTTCTTGAGGTCATGGTAGCCGTAGGCTTGCACCCTCTTGTCCCACCATCTCACGAAGTCCAACACACATGCAGTCATGTTGAGGGCCACAAAACCCAAGTTGTAGACGCCTGTGCGCATCAGGTCTTTATCCTGTGGGTGACCGACCTCTCCCGTGGGGCTGCAGAGATGGGGTGTCAGTACCGCCTGATGGTCTTTTAGGGCTTCGAAGACCTCTGAGAATTGTGAGAACACCTGGATGTCCGGATCGATGTACAGGATGGTCTCGTAGCCTCTTTTATGAAGTTCTAGGAATAGAAGGGGTTTCACCACGGTGCATAGCTCCGCAATGCCATAGGTATCCCTGAGTTGCTGGACCACCTCAGGAAGCTCCTCATGGACCCATAGGATCTCATCGAAAGGCAGGGAGCTATAGTCTATCTCGGATGAAGGCTCATCCAAAAGGGCCACCATGAAAAGGACCTCAGGATGAAAGGTCTTGAAGGATTCTGCCAGTACAGAGGCATGAGCGAGGTAGTTATTGGCGCAGATGGTGAAGGCTAGGGACTTAGGCATATTTCAGGAGGGAAGTTCGGCAACAAGAATTCAGATTCACGAGCTTGCAAAGGTACGATGCTCAGTGCTTATTCGTTCAAGACCAGTGCTTTCCTAATATTCGTCTCAGGGCACGTTGGTATAGAGATGGAGCGGGAATTGATTCCTGGGGGCGTTTGGCCAACTGAGCTTCATGTTCGGCCATGATCTTTTCCACGAAGCCGGGATGGTAGGTATCCAAGGCCTTGAACAAGGGATTTAGGAAATCCATTGCCGATTCGTCATGGTGATCATAGAGATAATTGAGCACCTGCTTCTTTACATAGGAGAGAAAGGCGGTCAAGGCTTCTTCTTCGAGCGGCAAGGCTCCTATCATCGGTTCGAATTGTCCCAGGGCCATCTCCTGCTTGTCTTGCGCACTTTTCTTGGAATAGACACCCCCACCATGCACGCGATAGACGAAGAGTTCCTCATCGATGTAGGCGATATCCCCCTTGGTGGCCGTGTACATATGCAGGGGCCAATCACCGATGGAGGTACGGGTCAAATAAGGAGGAATCCCTTCTTCACGTATCCAATTCCTGAAGAGCACACCCGGGGTATGGATATAGTTACCCCGCGCTAGGTCCTTGATGCCGGTGATGGGTTCAGGGACTTGGAAGGCTCGGTATTCTGAGGGATGCAAAGCCTCAGCCCGATACACTGGATGGCTCTCATGCGGGCCCTCATCATATTCCACCCGCCCATTGCTGAAGACCAAAGCACAATTCTTTCGCTGTTCTAAAAGATCCACCTGTTTCTTGAGCTTGTAGGGGTCGGTCCAATAGTCATCCCCTTCACACAGGGCGATGTATTTTCCCCGGCAATGACTGAGGTTGTAAAGGAAGTTGAAGCGACCGGTTGGTCGTCCATTGATATGAATTAGGTTCTCTCTATGATGCAGGATAAGGCTGATGGTCTCAGGGTAGGTCTGAGCTAAGATTTGACAGTGTTCACGCGTTCTATCGGATGAATTGTCTTCACCAACAAGAATCTCAAAATCAAATGAAGCCTCCTGCTTCAGGATGGAATGAATGCACTGCTCGATGTATCGCTCGTGGTTGTAGGTAGTGACGACTATAGAGACGAAAGGCTTATCAACGAACTTTGTCGACTTAAGGATATCAGGTTCGTTTACGGTTCTAAGGTTCATTCTTGAATGATGTTGTCCCCCCTTCTTTGTCCACTGAGGTGAACCAAAGGTAAGGCTGAGTAATCAGGATATCGAGTGAATAGCCTCTCTAGGCCACATCTTTAGTCTGCAAGCTTCTGGTGATTCAATGGGTACATTGAATGGCAGATGGCTCATGTCTCCGTCAGGCTTTTTATATCAAGGTGCTCAGGGAAACTTATGGCCTCAGTGCCTTCAAGACCAATTTGAGTCCATTCTTAAGGTCTTGTTTACGCGAGGAGGCTATCACCTCAGAGGGACACTCGGTAGACCTGTCGATATCTTCCCAGTGGCTTCCATGCTCGAGTCTCGCAGCCCGATCGGGCAAGGGGAAGAGTTCGTTTTCCTGATTAAAACCTGAATACCCGAAGTATTTGGCATGGGTCTCACTGTAAGTTTTCCATAGCAACTCATTCTGACTGTCCGGTAAGTTCTTCCACTTACCCACTGCTTGGAAACCCTCCTTCTTCTCGTTCACTTCCCATTTACTACCGCTGTCGCTAGACCCATATACAGGCATCTTCTCAATGCTGTCCCAGTCAAATGCTTCTGGATTCAAGCCAAGGAATTCAATGCAGGGTGCAAAGTACTGTGGCAGGTCTGCTATGAGGTCCTCATACCTCAAAAGGTAATAGCCAGATCCACCATTCTTCTTCTCATAGCTATGGATAGCTTCACAGCCAGTAATCCATTTGGATATAGTAACATCAACGGGTACACGCCATGAATTAAAGGTCGAAGCCGCCACATCCAAAGGATTCCTTACTATGATGACGTTCTTGACCTCAGGAAATAGCAGATCTATGTTGATCATCTGCTCTACACTGGGTGTCTTGGTCACCAGTCGTTTCTGACTACTCGAAATCTGACTACTTAAAAAGTCTAATATGCAATCTCCTAATGCTTGTTGGAATTCCTCTTTAGAAAAGGCCTCTCCTGACCAGTCAGGTTTGGACCACATCTTGAAGAGTTCTTCGAAGTAACTCATCAGGTGACCGCTGTAATGTAAGTACCAATTCTCACGAATCCGGCTTCTAGGTTGTTCACAACTGGAATCTTTGAGAATCAACTTGTTCAAGTAATTGGTCCCAGAGCGCGGGAGAATACCATGAATCAATATTGGATGAGTAATTCTATGTTCTTGCATCATTGCAATTAATTATGGAAGTATCCGCAGTCAAAATCACGTAATGAATACCTCCAATTCCGTGCCCTTCAAGTCCGTCTCGATCGCGTCAGAGATGTCTCGCGGCAAGCTGTTTCGCCATGCGTCATGCCGATGTCCTGCCCTGAGCACACTATTCGGATCATCTATCAAGGACCCTTTACTGTGTTTTATGAATTCATCAATAGCATGAGCATGGCTCAGTTGGATATGACCTAGGATCTCTGTAATGGTTTCGGACGTGGACTCATGCAAGTCCTGATATCGAATGATCAAAACACGTTCAGGGTACCTTTCACGTAACGCCATGAAAAGTGTGGCAGCTTCCTTCCATTTTTCATAGCCGAAATACTCTTCAATACGCCCTAGATTCTTTTTTGCCGCATACCTCCATTCCTCATTCAGACTCCAAGTGGGGTCGAATTCCCGTGGTGAGCTATACCAACTGTTCAAGACTCCTCTTGGATCACGGATGATCGCCAAGACCTTGTGAGCAGGGATTCTTTCAAGCAAGTTTTGCAGAATGTGATGATATCGGACATTCTTGAAGATAAGATGGGACGGGTCAGCATGCTTGACGGGTTGAGGATAACCCACATGGATCTTTGGATCCTGCATTAAGACAAAGGCATCATCAGTGTTCAAGATATCCTCGAAGAAGGATTGTATCTCATTTGTCGAGGATTGCTCATTCAACGCCCCCTTATGACGATAAGAGAACAAAGGTTGGAACCTGAAGGCCACATCAGGCGAGCTATTCAGAATCTGGCCTAACCAAGAGGTTCCAGAACGCGGAACGCCATGTATGGAAACGGTATTCAAGTTCATTCGATCAATGAATAAGCGGTCAAATGATTCAAGAGTTCATCCTTGGATAGGAACATGATCATATCCAAGATGGACAGCCCTATTGCTTGATTGTAATACCCTGTCCTATCATAGACTTTCAAATCAGGTTTGATGAATTTAACATCCAAACCTTTTGACTTGAAATATGATGCATCATACAAACCTCTGGAGCCCGGTGGAAGTACAAGACCTTGTGCGTCTTCAGCCATCGCAATATCAATTAATCTAGACACCCTATCGAGCGCATCATTGCCATAAGATGTGGAATCTTCGATAAGAACACAGTGCAGCTCAAGGTAGGAGTGTATCTCCTTGATGGTGGTTGAAGCCAAGGCATCTATAGTCGCATATTCCTTTAAGAGTATACGATGCACCATCTCCATGCCCAGATGGAAATTAGGGGCTTTCTTGAACGCATGTTCTATCGAGCTCAGCATCTTCTTCCTCCACATTTGAGAGTCGTCAATAAGCGTCTGATTGATCTTCTTGTTCGGACTGGCCTTGACAAGAGGAACCCCCAACCATTGCGCCTTTCCATTGATAAGCACTTTGTTCCGGTTGATCCAGCCCCGCATGATGAAATTCACATCATTGTAGAGAACGAACGTATCGCAGGCATGCATATACATGAAATACCCTATGTATGGGAAGAAATAGGGTTGCATGATGCCAATCTGCCTCATCAACTCTCCTGACTCTTTAGAACAATGTCAGCAATCTTTTCTTGATCGCTCTCGGTCATGGCGTGGAACAAGGGAAGACACAAGATGCGTTCACTCACGTCCTCCGAGACTGGGGCTTGGCCTTGAACGTAGTCGAGCTTGTTCAAACTGGGGTAGAAGTATCGTCTAGGCATCACGCCATTTTGTTCTAGATTATCCTTGGCGTTCATCATAGAGGCCTCACTCTCAAAAAGCAAGGCATAATAGGAATGGTTGACAGAAGCCCCCGGAGTGGATTGCTGTCGTAAGGCGCGGTGATCTTTCAGCAAGTGGTCATATAGCGCACATTGGGCCTTCCTGCTGACGAGAATGCGGTCGATATACTTGAGGTTCAACACCCCCATGGCGGCATGGAATTCCGAATTCTTGCCATTGATGCCAACGCCATCGAATTTCTCAGGACCATTATGTCCGAAGTTCCGCATGAATCCAACCCTGTGCAATACCTCACTGTGCGCTGAGAAGATGGCCCCTCCCTCGATGGTATGAAAGACCTTGGTCGCATGGAAAGAGGCCGTGCTGATGTGCCCAAAATCAAAGACACTACGTCCCTCTACCATGGAGCCAAAGGCATGGGCCGCATCATAAATGACCTTCAAGCCATGTCGATCAGCAATGGCCTGTATGGCCTTCACATCACAGGGATTACCGAAGACGTGGGTGGCCAGGATGGCTTGCGTATGCTCGGTGATGCAGGCTTCAATAGCTTCAGGTGAGATATTCCAAGTCTCAGGGTCGATATCTGCAAAAACAGGTGTGCAGCCTTCCCAAACAATACTACTGGTGGTGGCCACATAACTGAATGGCGTGGTGATGACCTCCTTGGTGATGCCCAGTGCCTTCAGTGCTATCTGCAGGGCGATGGTCCCATTGCTGAGATAGAGCATGGACACAGAGCTTAGATAACGCGGCACCTCATCTTCTAACTGCAGTACCAAAGGCCCATTGTTGGTCAGGTGGTTGCGCTCCCAGATGCCTTTCAAGAGATGCTGGTATTCCTCCATGGGAGGCAAGAAAGGTTCAGTGACAAAAAGCATCAGGTCTTATTTTTCCAAGGAAAGGTCGGGTAAATGGGTTGGCGATCGATGAAGGCACAAAGTTTCTCGTAGGCCTCTTCTTCGGCCACATTGATGACCAGCAGATCCTCAGGCCGGTATCTGAAGTAGGTCATGACCTGTTCGATATGTGACCGATAGAAGGCCAGGAGGGTCTCCTTATGGTAGGGGTCATCGTAAGGAGGATTGAAGATGTGTCGATTCGTATGGTCAGGACGCCCTTTATAGAGGTAAGTCGACTCTCTCAGGTCATCGCGAGACGGAATTCGGCCCTCCTTCCCCCACATCTTGGCATGAAAACGCGTGATGGACTGATACCAGTCTTCTTCATTATCCCTAATTGTCAAAACGAATTTAGCCTCTGGAAAGGCTTGATCCAAGGCCACAAAGGTGAAGGGTAGACTGAAGGGCACATCTTGGAAGGCCTCGTAATCGGATACCATCTTGATAATCCGGCCAAAATCCCGTTTCACCCAATCATCGAAGAGGAGTTCGAAGTCTTTTTGCAAGGGCATCCTATATCCGAGGTCTTTCATAGCTCCTTCAAAAGAGGTCGTCCCAGTTTTATTGGCTCCTAAACAGAAAACCTTGGGACTTCTGGCTGCTATCCGAAGAAAATGCTTGAATGGCTTTTTCACCGTTTTTTTCTTCTCTACAGTATTGAAATAATCAAGATCATCATTGAGTACGAGAATAAGAAAGAACTAATTCTTGGACACATGTTTATCAAGCAAGAGGTTATCGTTCACTTTCCACTCTCCGACAAGTTGGAATGAAGTGTGCGTGACAAATTCCCTTCCGACAACCACGAATTCAGATAAAGCCCTGTAATGCACCAGTTGCTTGTTCAACTTACCTTCAGAGGTGTTTTCCAT
>JAQCAN010000087.1 GCA_027621335.1 Bacteroidota bacterium | reverse complement strand
GTTTTTCCACTTGATGTCTTGTCCGCTGAGAGCTTCCTTATAGGATGACATGTTCTTGGTCCTTCTTTCTGAATCCTTTTCGGCTTCAGTGGCCATGTTTTTCGAAGTGGTGCGATAGTCTTCTACCAAGGAGCTGTTCTCATCGATTCGGCTGCCCTCGCCTCGCTTCAGTCTCTGATTGACATCTTTCCAGGACTCCTTATCGTCCTCCATGGCCTTCCACTTTGCCTCCAGCGATTTCCTTCGCTCTTCAGCCATGCGCGCATCTATATCACCTTCAGCCGTATTGGTCAGGTCCTTTCCTCTCTTGAATCCACGGCTTTCCTCGCGCTCCCTTGCCAAGCGTTCCTGTTCAGCTCTGAGGCGCTCTTCTTCCTCGGACTGCTTGAGTAGAAGCTCTATGCGCTCGATGCGAGACTTTGGATAGATTTCATCTGGTTTGATTTCCAATGCATCCTCGTAATAGGTCTTGGACACTAGATAATCTTCATAGGCAAAGTAGTTATCCGCTTCTTTGATGGCATCCAAGTAGGCTAAGTCCTTCTCCGCCTGCCTTCTGCGTTCTGCTTCGGCCAGATTGTCCAGAGCTCTTTGAGCTTCGAGTTCGGCCAAACGGGCCTCTTCTTCAGCCCGTTTCCTGGCCTTATCCTCTTCTTTGGCCAGAGCATCTTGCTGTGCACGCTCTGCACGCTCCAATTTCGATTTGGCCTTATTGTCGTCTGGGAAGATGGTCAAGGCCTCGCTGTAACTGTCTATCGCGGGGCCAAAGGTCTCCTTGGACATGGCTTCATCCCCCGTGACCACGAGTCTGTCGAAGCGTTCTTTGCGCTCCTTTTCGGAAGCCATCGCAGCGTTGCGCTCTGCTTCTTCCTTCAGTCTTGCAGCTTCAGCCACAGCATCTGCCTCTTGCTTGGCTATGGCCTGACGGGCTGTCTCTATGCCAGATTTGGCCTCGTTGTCATCAGCAAAGACGGTCAGAGCACCTTCATAATTGGAAATGGCCTCCTGATAGACCTTGTTCTTCATGGCCTCTCTTGCCTCCTCCATGTATGTATCGAACATGGTCTGTTGTTCAGCTGCGCTCTGAGCAAGTCTCCACGCGTCAAAGGCCTTCTGAGCAAAGGCTTTTCGATCTGGGGCCGATGCCTCATCAGGAAGCACGGATGCTGCATCACTGAAGGACTTGATGGCCGCTTCGAAGCTCTCTGACATCAAGGCGCGTTCTCCTTTATCCATCAGGTCATCGTACTCGGCACGTTTGGCTGCCAAGGCAGCCGCTTCAGCCGCTTCTCGTTCTGCCGCCTCCATCTGGGAGCGCTGATCCTCAAGCGCCTGTTTGGCAGCATCAAGTTCATCTCTCGCGCTCTTGTCTTGGGGTATGACGGTCAATGCTTTCTCGAAGTCGGAAATGGCTTCCTCGAAGTTCTCTTCCTTCATCTCAGTCCGGCCCGCTTCCATGTATCCATCGAACTCTGTTCTTATGGCCTCTAATGCTGCTGCTTCAGCGGCTTCACGTTCTGCTGCTTCCATCTGAGAGCGCTGATCCTCAAGCGCCTGTTTGGCGGCATCAAGCTCAGCTTTGGCGGTCTGGTCACCAGGGATAACGGCCAATGCGCTTTCAAAGTTGGGGATAGCTCCCTCGAAATTCTTTTCCTGCACCTCGGATCGGCCCGCTTGCATGTATCCATCGAACTCCGCTTGAATGGCCGCCTGAGCCTCAGCTTCAGCAGCTAGACGGGCTGCCTCTTCGTCAGCTGCAATGCGATCCTTGATGCGTTGCTCTGCCTCAGCGAGGCGATCCTTCGGATAGCGTTCGTCCTTGGATTCAAGGGCTTCCCTATACTTCTCGATGGCCGCCTCGTATTCGGACTTATCGAAATACCTGTCGGCCTCAGCGATGGCCTTGTCATAGTTCTCTTGGGCCAAGGCTGCGTTCTCTGCCTCTTGTTTGGCACGCTCAGCATCATTCAGCTTTTTCTGGGCGGTGGCATCTTCAGGTAAGAGTTCCAGAGCGCCTAGGAACTTATCGATGGCTGAGTCATAGTCCTTGGAACTCAGAGCGCGCTCGCCATCCGACATGAGAGCATCGAATTGAGCTTGAATGGCTGCACGAGCTTCTGCCTCTGCAGCAGCAGCTTCCAGTTGAGCAATGAGGTCTTTCGCTTCTGCAATACGATCTTTAGGGTAGATCTCCTTCGGGAAGACTTCGGATGCCGATTCATACTTGGTGATGGACTCCGCGTATTTCTTGGAATCGAAGAGCTTGTCAGCTTCGGCAATAAATCCTTCATATTCAGCCCGTTGAGCCGCTTGAGCCTCGTATTCGGCCAATAGGCGCTGGGCTTCCTTGAGCTTATCCAGTGCTTCCATATTGGAGGAGATAAGGGCGAGGGCCGCGTTGTATTTATCGATGCCTTTTTGATACGCTTCTTTCTCTACCTCGGTATCTCCTTCTGCGATGAGCTTGCTTACTGAGGCCTCCAATGCGGCTGCATCCTCCAACTTCTTCAGCTCATCTTGGGCCAGTTTGAGTTGGTCCTTCGGGTATTTTTCAGTTGGCTTCAATCCCGAGGCCGACTGGTAATGCCCGATAGCCTCTTCCCAATTCTTCGCTCTGAATGCATTGTCCCCATCATCGATGAAGGCATTATAGTTCCTTTCCAACTCTAAGGCTGCTTGCTGATCATCGAATTTCTTCTGGGCCTCCGCGAGTTTGGTCTTGGCAGTGGTATCCTGTGGCTTCAGGTCCAATGCAGATGTGAAGTTGTTTATGGCCCCATCATAGGCCTTCTTGACCATATCGGCCTCTCCATCGGCCATGAACTTCTTGAAATCCTCTTCTAACTTGGCCGCAGCTATGGCCGCTGCATCTTCTTCTTTCGCTGCTTCCTCATTGGCCTTCTCCACCTCACGCATGAGTCGGGCCAACTCATTGAGCATGCCGTTGGTGTAGTCCATGTCCCACTCCATTCCCCCTCGTTCAGGCTGATAACTGGCTTTGCCAATGGGGTCATTCAAGATGCTGAAGTCTACGCCCTCCATGGTCTCGAAGAGACTCACATCTGCCGGCATGGAGAATCCTCCCCGTAGGTCTTCAGAGGGGATATTCTTGGCATTCACCTCGAAGAACTTGGACACGTAGCCAGGTTTTTCAAAAGAGATGCTGTAAAGCTGATTCAACGGAAGGAAGAACTCATATTTACCACTGCTGGTGATCGTCTGGGAATCAAAGGATTTCCCATTTTGACTCACTTTGACCACAACTCCTTCCAACTTTTTTCGGCTGAAGTGGTCCTTGACATTACCGTAAATAAGGACGTCAGCATCCTCTTGGGCAAAGGATATCTGGGCTGAAAAAATCATTGTACAGATCAATAAGAATCTGATTGACAATTTTTTAGATAAATCTAATGAAGCAAATGTTGAACCCAAACTCGTCTTTCCTATAAGATACTCCCCCAAAGTTAATGTTTATAGTAACGTTAGTGCGGTTGGATTAGTTTCTGAGCGGAAACCCACTGAAGGTGTATCTACCTTTATTTGAGGCAATAGGTCGAAAGGCCTTTTCACAACCTGTAAATTCACCGCTAGGAACGATGCTTAGTTTTTGGGAACATAGGAGTCTGAGTGAAAGGTATGACGTGCTGGTCATCGGTGCTGGAATCACGGGTTGCAGTGCAGCCATTTCCTTGAAGACCGAATCTCCGAAGATGCGCGTGGCCCTCATCGACAAGGAAGGTCTTTTCATGAGTACAGCCAGTTCCAAGAATGCTGGCTTTGCATGTTTTGGGAGCATGAGTGAGTTGCTTGAAGACAAGAAGAGCCTTGGTGAAGAGGCTATGCTCGCATTGGTGTCCAAACGCTGGGACGGTCTTCAATACCTCCGTTCCCTGATTCCTGACAAGGCCATGGACTACGTGACCTGTGGCGGTCTTGAAGTGTTTGAGGATGAGCATCTCTTAGAACTCTGCCGACAGGAGAGATTGGGTCTGAATGCCAGTTTGAGGGCTATCATAGGAAATGAAGTGTTTAAAGAGGTAAATAGCCTTAATACTATTGTATTTCAGGGTTTTAAAGGAATGATTGCAAGTCCTTATGAGGGTCAATTGGACCCGGCACGCATGATGGCCGCGTTTCATCAACGTCTGAGAGCATTGGATGTTCCTGTTTTTATTGGAACAGCTGTGGACCGCTTGGACGATGCGAATGAAGAGGTCCTTGTTCATGTTGGAGAAGCCACATTGAGGGCTAGGGACGTCCTGGTCACCACCAATGGTCTGGCCGCTCAGCTCATAGATGTACCCGTCAGGCCCACGAGAGCACAAGTCCTCATCACTTCTCCGATTCCGGAACTGAACTGGCAACATGTCGTGCATTTGGACCATGGCTACACCTACTTCAGGAATGTCGGGAATCGGGTCCTACTGGGAGGCCGAAGGAATTACGATGAAGCCACTGAGTATAGCTCAGAGATGGCTTTGAATCCAGTGATACAAGAACATCTGGAGCAACTTCTACGAGAAAAGATCCTTCCAGGCAAGGACGTGTCCATTGAGAGACGTTGGGTGGGCATCATGGGCACTGGACCCGACCGCGAACCCATCATGGCCTCACCCGGACAGCACATCCACTGTGCGGTCCGTTTAGGGGGAATGGGTGTGGCTATCGGTAGTTTGCTCGGCCGTGATGCAGCCAGGCGCTTAATCGGGAGGGAGTAGAGAATCCGGTTGGATGACCCTCAGCACTGCATCGATGTCGTCATTGTCGATGCACATGGCCAGGTTGTAATGGGTGAGTTTCCATTCCCCATTGTCCCATTCCAACACTCCGCTGCCGCGGCAAGGGCCCATCCACGTGTCCAGACTCTCTTCGAACCAAGCATTCTTTGCATCCGTAGAGAAATAGATGGTTCGGTCATGTGAATGAAAGGACCAAGCCGTATCCCGCTGGAAATAAGGTTCACTCCATTCCATGAACGTAGACTTGTCCCAGCGCTCATTTTTATCCGTCCCCAAGTAGATGGCATCCTCGCTCATTGAGCCGAAGAAGGTCTCTTCGTCAGCCACAGAAGCGGCTTGGTGCCAGCTGTCCATAAGCTGATGAATGCGTGCTTCTTCCATCTTGACATCCAGTTTTTCCTCAGGTTTGGAGCATGAAAGGAGGAGAAGGAGAATCAGAGGGCATAACCATTTGAACATTCGGGTAGATTTTTAGTGAAGATACGTATAGGCCTCCTATATTGGCCTCATGCATCCAGAACGTCATCGCTTCTATCATCCAGAATTGGACCTGAGTCCTGAACAGGAGCTAGAGGGGTCAGAAGTCCATCACATGAGTAAGGTCCTCAGGATGAAGGTCGGAGAAGACGTGATCCTCTTGAACGGCAAAGGGCGTTTGGTCAGCGCTGAAATCAAGGAACTCAAGAAAGATCGTGGACGATTCAGGGTGCTGGACGACCTGCCATCCTGGGATATGCCCTCTGGCTTGCACATCGCCATGGCACCTACCAAGAATATGGATCGGATGGAGTGGTTCTTAGAAAAGGCAGTGGAAATGGGATTAGGAAGGTTCAGCCTCATAGGTACCCAACGGAGTGAACGCAACAAAGTCAGAATGGACCGCTTGGAACGCATAGCCGTGTCCGCCATGAAACAGTCCCTCCGGACCTATCTGCCTCGTTTGGAATCGATGCATGACTACAAGCCCTTCATCACGGGTGCCTCGGAATCGGACCGGTTCATCGCCCATTGCTATGAGGGAGATAAAAGCACTGAGATTTCTGTTGGCGGATCTACACTCATCCTTATCGGTCCGGAAGGGGATTTCACAGAGGAGGAAGTTCGAGAGGCCAAGGAGATGGGATTCCATGCCTTAGGCCTTGGCGCAGCCAGACTGAGAACAGAGACCGCGGCATTGAAAGCAGTAGCCCTCTACAATCGCCTGTGAGGGTGAGAAGCTCCGTTTCTTGTATTATTTCCAAGTTCAAATGACTCTATGGAAGCTGGGAAAGGAGTTAAGAGCCAAGAGAGAATTACATTTGCCTTAATTAAGAGTACCCCATGTCCACTGGAAAGCCCATATATCTTGACAATGCAGCGACAACTCCCATCGCCCCTGAAGTCTTGGATGAGATGATCCCCTTCATGCGTGAGCACTTCGGGAATCCATCCTCAACGCATTCATACGGGCGCAAGGCCAAGGACGCCATAGAGACTGCTAGGAGAAAGGTGGCAACCCTGCTTGGTTGTAGTCCTGCCGAGATCTCATTCACCTCAGGCGGAACTGAAGCTGATAACCTGGCCATCCACACCGCTATCCATAAGCTGGGGGTGAAACACATCGTCAGCACGCGCATAGAGCATAAAGCAGTTCTGAATTGTATCGAGTATGCTGTAAAGCAGGGCTGGGTGGATGTGCATTGGCTTAACTTGAGCGAAGATGGGGCCATAGATCTGGTGGAGTTGGAGGACCTCCTACATTCCAATGAGAAGGTATTGGTCACCTTGATGCATGCGAACAACGAGATCGCGAATTTGATCGACCTAAAGACAATCGGAGACCTCTGCAAGGCACATAACGCACTCTTTCACAGTGACACGGTGCAGTCCATGGGACATTACCGCTTCGATTTAGACCATACGAATGTGGACTTCATCACTGGGGCGGCCCATAAGTTCCACGGCCCTAAGGGAGTGGGCTTCTTGTATCACCGCAGAGAGTTGGGTGTACTTTCTCTTATCCACGGTGGTGGGCAAGAGCGCAATCACAGGGCAGGAACTGAGAATATCTATGGCATCATCGGCTTGGCCAAGGCTCTTGACATCGCCTATGCCGACCTGGATGAGCATGAGGCGCACATCCGTGGTCTTAAGACCCAGATGATGAGCGAATTGAAATCTGCTCTTCCTGAAGTGGAATTCAATGGACAGAGTGGAAGTGAGGATTCGCTCTATACCGTCCTGAATGTGAATTTTCCCAAGACTGATATCGCTTCTATGATGCTCTTCAGGTTGGACCTGGAAGGAGTGGCCTGTTCAGGCGGAAGTGCCTGTTCCTCGGGGGCTGGGGCGGGTTCACATGTTCTGGATGCCATCAAGACCTGTCATGATGGACCCAGCGTGCGCTTCAGTTTCAGCCGCTATACCACCACTTCTGACATCACGTCATGTGTCGATCGATTGGCACAATTGATGATCGCTGATGTATGATATTTATAACGTAAAACACATTATCACTTATGGAATATAATAGTCTAGATCGCCCGGCTGTGGGAGCCATCAAGACCGCTGAAGGCTTGAGGGTGTTCATGTCCAATGTCTTCAGTTGGATGACTGGCGCACTGACCATCACGGCTATCACTGCTTATTGGTTCGCATCAGATGCTGGTCTTTTCCAGATGCTCTATACCCCTGAAGGTGGCAATTCAATCCTTGGTTGGGTGGTCATGTTGGCCCCGCTTGGATTCGTCATCGCCATGGGCGCGGCTTACCAGAAGCTGTCCTTGCAGATGATGACCTTGCTCTTCCTGGCCTTCTCCGTGGTCATGGGGATGAGCATGAGCTACATCTTTCACATCTATGCAGCCAGCACCATCTATCAGACCTTCTTCATCACCGCTGGAACCTTTGGTATCATGGCTTTTGTGGGCTACACCACCAAGACGGACCTGACCAGCTTTGGACGGTTCCTATTCATGGGCTTGATAGGTATCATCCTAGCCTCAGTGGTGAACTGGTTCATCGGCAGCAGTTCCTTGGACTACATCATCTCCATCATCGGAGTGCTGGTATTTACCGGATTGACTGCTTATGATGTGCAGCGCCTGAAGAACATCGGGATGACGGTAGAGAACGGAACCTCCTTTGCAGGAAAGGCCGCCATCATGGGTGCCCTGAGCCTATACCTGGACTTCATCAACCTGTTCCTTATGCTGCTGAGACTCTTCGGAGGAGGAAGGGATTAAGAACAAGAAGCAGAACGTATTCAAGAAAGGAGCTCTCGGGCTCCTTTTTTATTGGAAGAATCCCATGAATTGGAAAAGGGTTCTGGACAGATAGACCTGTAATCCTGTTCTATAGTCCCTTTTTCCGTTATTCGCAGGGTGAAACCAACAGGTCAAATCAGGACATCATGAAAGCATACGTATTCCCAGGACAAGGCGCCCAATTCGTAGGTATGGGCAAAGAATTGTATGAGCAAGGAGGCGAGAGCAAGGCTCTTTTCGATCAGGCCAATGCGATCTTAGGATTCCCTATCACGGAGATCATGTTCTCAGGAACGGATGAACAACTGAAAGAGACCAAAGTGACCCAACCGGCCATCTTCTTGCATTCGGTCATCAGTGCGAAGTCACTTGGTACGGACTTCAAACCCGATATGGTGGCGGGGCATTCCCTAGGCGAATTCTCGGCCCTAGTGGCCGCTGGAGCCATGAACTTCGAAGATGGATTGAAGCTCGTCTCAGCCCGTGCCATGGCCATGCAGAAGGCTTGTGAGGCGGTGAAGTCCACCATGGCGGCCATCCTGGGATTGGATGATGAGGTGGTGGAGAAGGTCTGTGCTGAAGTGGATGGCGTGGTGGTAGCGGCCAACTATAACTGTCCGGGTCAGCTGGTCATCTCAGGGGCCACGCCAGCCGTGGAAGAGGCCTGTGCCAAGCTCACAGAAGCAGGTGCCAAGCGTGCTCTCATCCTGCCCGTTGGAGGAGCCTTCCATTCCCCATTGATGGAACCGGCCAGAGAGGAATTGGCGGCAGCCATCGCAGCGACAGAGATCAAAGCTCCGATCTGTCCCATCTACCAGAACGTGGATGCCAAACCGGTCACCGACCCTGCGACCATCAAGGAGAATCTGATCGCCCAATTGACCGCACCGGTGCGCTGGACACAGACCATGCAGCAGATGTTGGCCGATGGAGCCGATCATGTTACGGAGGTAGGCCCGGGCAAGGTCTTGCAGGGGCTGTTCAAGAAAGTGGATAGAGCCTTGGAGGTGACGGGGGTGTGAATGTCAGACTTGTTCTTAGCCGCACACTCCGACTCCGCTTAATATAGCTGATACGTTCAGGAGTGGCCATTTTGAAGGATTCAACGTTTTGCGTGTATGAGAAGTAGCGGATTAAAATGTACTTCACTTTCAGTCTAGCACTGACTTTTATTAAAAGCACTA
>JAQCAN010000086.1 GCA_027621335.1 Bacteroidota bacterium | reverse complement strand
GGCCTCTCTCACCAGTTTGTCGCCTTCTGCGATGAAAAGCCCGTTCGTTAATCGGTACTTTTTTTGTTGGAGACTCTTCAGTTCCTTTATCCGTCCTTTACTCAACATATTACATTCGTGCGTGCCGGCAGCTAAAGTACATCCTTACATCCGCATCCTGTTTCAAGGTGTGATGCTCTTATGCGTCCTGCTGTTCATGGAATCTTGCAGCCCTACGAGGCGATTGACTGAAGGACAATACCTCCTGAAATCCAATGAGATCAAGAACATTCCCCCCAAAGTGAGCAAGGAGGAGCTGAAATCAATCATCATCCAACAACCCAATCGTAAGATATTGCCTTTCTTGAGGTTCCACCTTCAGATGTACAACTTGCCTTCAGACCGAAGGCTTGAACTTTCAAGGGCCAGGAAAGATCGTAATCTGGACGAACGCAATGCCAAAAGGGTCGCAGAGGGTAAAGAACCAAAGTCTCCTAAGAGAACGCGTTGGGAATGGTTAAGGGAAGTGGTGGGTGAACCCCCGGTCATTCTGGATTCCTCCTTGGTCCATTCCAGTGCTGAACAGCTTTCCATATACCTCGTCAAACAAGGATTCTTTGAGAATGATGTTCAGGATTCCGTTATATACAACAGACGAGGTAAGAAGAGGGTTAGAGTCGAGTATCGCATGTCATGGAAGGCGCCCTACACTTTGGATAGTGTGAATCTCTCTACATCCGATGAAAGCCTTGCTCACTTCATAGAATCAAATTTCAAGTTGAATAAACTGAAGGTAGGGGAGCGCTTCAATATGGATGATCTAACTGCTCAAAGGACAGAATTGTCAGCCTTTTTGAGGAATTCAGGGTACTATAGATTCAACAAAGAGTACATCCAGTTCGAGATAGACTCTACGCTGGCCGATCGCAAGGTCTTGGTCAATCTCATCATAGATCCTCCTACTGAGGTCAGCGAAGGCAGTCCTCCAGGTATCCATGAGCTATATACTCTAGATCGTATCATCTTCAACTACACCCTGGATCAGTCTGGAGTTATGGATACCTTGGTCATCGGAGATTATACATTTGTCAATACAAGCCTATATCCCCTTAAGGAGAAAGTCCTCATTCAGAACACCTTTGTCCGAAAGGGAGACTTGTTCAGCCAGAATCGTTTGGACTTGACGTATAGGCGATTGATCGCTTTGCCGATCATGGAGCACGCACGGATTAGGACCGTTCCAAAAGGAGGGCAGAAAATAGATCTCCTTATAGAATTGACTCCGGCTAAGAGACAGGGTGTCTCTGTTGAGACTCAAGGCACGAATAGTGGCGGGTTCTTAGGTATAGAGGGAAATATCGTGTACCGACATAAGAATATCTTCAAAGGTGCTGAGACCATGGAGATCAAGTTCAATGGGGGGGCGCAAGCTCAGACCCTACTCACGCAGGATGCGCAGAATAATCAATACATCCAAGCAGGTGAGAACATCACATTGAATACGGTCGAATTCGGTCCTTCAGTGAGTTTGATGTTCCCAAAGTTCTTGCTTCCGGTGAGCCAAGAGCGCTTTGCAAGAAGCAGCCATCCGACCACCAGCATCAATGCTTCATTCAATTTCCAACAACGTCCAGATTTCAGGAGACGTTTGGCCAGTATGTATTTTGGCTACCGCTGGAGGGAAAGTGCTGAGAAGAACCATCAGGTCAATCCCTTGGAGTTGTCCGTTATCCGCATCGATAAATCAGCTTCTTTCCAAGAGAGGTTGGAGGAATTCAATGACCAATTCCTACTGGACTCCTACCAGGATCATTTCATCATGGCCAGTTCATACCAGTTCGTCTATGATCGTCTCGACAAAGAGGGGAGAAAGAACGACATCAACTACAGGGCAAGGGCGGAGTTCGGGGGGAATCTACTCAGGTTGATCTATGGAAGGACCAATGTCATCGCAGACAGCACCGGCAGCTATGATATCTTCGGAATACGGTTCGCTCAATACATCAAGACCTCGCAAGACTTCAGGTTCTACAGGAAAATCGACTCGCGAAGGGCTTTGGCCACTCGTTTCGCTGTAGGCCTGGGTATTCCGCTTGAGAACCTTAACGTCCTCCCATTCTCCAAGAGTTTCTTCGGAGGAGGAGCCAACGGTTTGAGAGCATGGAGGGCAAGGACATTGGGTCCTGGTGGATTCTTTGAACCAGTGGTCAGCTATGACAAGATAGGGGACGTTCAGATTGAGGCTGATTTGGAATATCGTTTCAATCTTATCAGCTATTTGGACGGGGCCATCTTCTTCGATGCAGGTAACATCTGGCTCTTAGAACCTGATAACCTGAGGCCCAAAGGTGATTTTCAATTCGATCGATTCTTGGGAGAGATGGCCATAGGAGGAGGTATAGGACTGAGGATAGATTTCAATTACTTCCTCCTTCGATTCGACTTAGCCGCCCAGTTGAAAGACCCGTCCTTAAGTGTTGGGGAGCGTTGGATTTTCCAACCAAAGAACGTCTATAATGCAAGGATTGATGAATTCAATGAAGGATTGACCGATGGGCAAGCCCTATTGAGACCGTATAGCCTCCGATTGAACTTCAATCTTGGCATAGGATATCCTTTCTAGAGGCAGTCAGTCCTTTTTATATAGATTTGCCAATCTTGAAAAAACACTAACTCAACTACCATAGCATGGCTGATAAGAAATTGACAAGTCTTTTAGGTGATAAGGCGGATAGCCTTCTAGGACACACGTGTAAGACCATCGATAAATCCAAGTTGCATGTTCCCAGTGGGGATTTTGTAAGTGAGAAATTCACCGGAACCAATAGGAACATCAGGACACTTCGAAACCTCGAGTCCATATACAGCCATGGGCGATTGGCACATACCGGTTATATGAGTATTCTGCCAGTGGATCAGGGAATCGAACACTCCGCGGGTGCATCCTTTGCTCCTAATCCGGAATACTTCGATCCTGAACGCATCGTAGAATTGGCCATTGAAGGAGGGTGCAATGCTGTGGCTTCGACTTTTGGCGTTTTGGCCAATTCTGCTAGAAAGTACGCCCACAAGATTCCATTTGTCGTCAAGCTCAATCATAATGAGTTCCTGAGCCTTCCGGCCACGTATGAGCAGATCATGTTCGGTTCTGTTGAAGATGCGTGGAATATGGGAGCGGCTGCTGTTGGTGCTACGATCTATTTCGGATCTGAAGGATCCAATAGGCAGATCATCGAAGTGGCTGAAGCCTTCGAAAGGGCCCATGAGTTGGGAATGGCGACTATCCTATGGTGCTATACCAGGAATGCAGCATTCGTGAAGGATGGTGTGGACTATCATACGTCAGCCGATCTTACGGGTCAGGCCAATCACCTTGGAGTGACCATTCAGGCCGATATCATAAAGCAGAAATTACCTACCAACAATGGGGGCTATACGGCAGTGAACTTCGGAAAGACCCACCCTAAGGTCTATAGCGAATTGAGCTCCGATCATCCCATCGACCTATGCCGATACCAGGTCATCAACTGCTACATGGGGCGTATAGGACTCATTAATTCAGGAGGAGCATCAACAGGAAGCAGCGACATGGCAGAAGCCGTGGAGACCGCTGTCATCAACAAGAGGGCTGGAGGCCAAGGTCTCATCCTAGGTAGAAAAGCCTTCCAAAGACCGTTCAAAGAAGGAGTGGAATTATTGAATCTAGTCCAAGATGTCTATCTTGACAAAGGAATAGATCTTGCTTGATCCTGAGAACGCCTCGTTTTCGAAGGATTTGGCAGGTTCCGATCATGAATCTCTAAAAAGCATAGATCCGATGTCAGGATGGTTCAAGCGCATCAAAGAGGGAATTACCACCTCTACCCGTGAGAAGAAGGAGACTCCGGAAGGGCTATGGTATAGCTGCCCTAAATGCAAGATCATGCTCTCTTCCGATGAGCATGCTGAAAATCTTTGGGTATGCATCCAATGCGAACATCATGAGCGCATAGGGTCTGAGGAGTATTTCCATGTCCTCTTCGATCAAGGCAAGTATGAAGAGCTGAATGCTGGGATGAAGGCTAAAGACATCCTGAAATTCGTGGACACCAAGAAGTACAGCGACCGTCTAAAGACCACTCAGGAAAAGACTGGACTGAATGATGCCATCCGGACGGCCTTTGGAGAAGTAGATGGCTGGCCCCTGATGGTGGCCTGTATGGATTTCGCTTTCATAGGGGGCTCAATGGGCGCAGTGGTGGGAGAGAAGATCTCTCTAGCCATCGATGAGGCGATCAAGCGCAAATGTCCTATGATGATCATCTCTAAGTCGGGAGGTGCTAGGATGATGGAAGCGGGCTTCTCTTTGATGCAGATGGCCAAGACTTCAGCGAAACTTACTCAGCTCAGTAGAGCAAAATTGCCTTATATCTCATTTTTGACCGACCCTACCACAGGCGGAGTGACGGCATCTTATGCCATGCTCGGTGACATCAACATCGCAGAGCCAGGAGCGCTTATTGCCTTTGCTGGTCCTCGTGTAGTCAGGGAGACCATCGGAAGGGACTTGCCCCCCGATTTCCAGACGTCCGAGTTCGTTTTGGAACATGGCTTCTTGGACTTCATTGTGACCCGTAAAGAGCTGAAATCCAAGCTTGCCAGGGTCATAGAGCTATTCGACAAATAAGTCGAATAAGTTGCTGGTTCCCATGATTGGACTATCTTTGCGCCCTCCTAAGGGAGGCGCATAACAATCATTTCTAATAATATTGGCATGTATCTAACATCAAAAGTAAAGCAAGACATATTCAAGAAGCACGGTAAATCCGACACGGACACCGGCTCAGCAGAGGGGCAGATAGCTCTGTTCACGCACAGGATCAATCATTTGACCGAGCACCTCAAAAGGAATCACAAGGACTACAATACCGAAAGGGCTCTGGTCCTTCTGGTTGGAAAAAGAAGAAGGCTCCTTGATTACCTCATAAAGAAGGATATCACCCGTTACAGGGAGATCATCAAGGAACTAGGAATCAGGAAGTAAGATGACTTCAGCATCTTGCCATACTGATATAAAAAGCTGATAAAGAAGGGGTTGGGCTGTTGTCCCGCCCCTTTTTTGTTTGATCTGCTCCCTTCCGAGCAGTGGACTCATACATATAATCATACCGTTGCCACAAGGGGTGGTGACACATTACACGTAAACGATGCATATAGTAAACAAAACAATCAACCTGGGAAATGGGAAGACCATCTCCATTGAAACAGGAAAACTTGCGAAACAGGCCGATGGGTCAGTTGTAGTAAGAATGGGAGACACGATGCTCTTGGCTACAGTGGTCTCCAATAAAGAAGGTTCCGATGTGGACTTCCTTCCACTCACCGTTGAATACCGAGAGAAGTACGCCTCCGCTGGAAAATTCCCAGGTGGCTTCTTCAAGAGAGAATCTAGACCAGGTGAAGGTGAAATCCTTGTAGCTCGTCTTATTGATAGAGCTTTAAGACCCATGTTTCCAGATGATTACCATGCTGAAACTCAAGTAATAGTCCAACTCATATCTGCCGATAAAGAGAACATGGCCGATTGTATTGCCGGACTTGCAGCCTCTGCTGCTTTGGCCGTTTCAGACATTCCTTTCAATGGCCCGATCTCTGAAGTGAGGGTCGCTCGTATCGATGGCAAGTTTAGTGTCAATCCAAGCTATACCGAGCTCAAAAAGGCGGATATCGACATGATTATCGCTGGAACAGTCGACAATATTCTCATGGTAGAAGGTGAGATGAAGGAAGTTTCGGAAGATGAGATGGTGGAAGCCATTTCTTTAGCCCAAATGGCCATTGCCGTTCAATGTAACGCCCAGATCGAGCTAGCAGCTCAAGTTGAAAAGGCCAAGACCAAAAGAGAGTACTCCCACGAGACCCATGATGTTGACTTGAAGAAGCAAATCCACGACTATGCCTTCGAGAAATACAAAGAGATTGCGAGACAAGCCTCAGCCAAGGAAGTTCGTTCATCAGCTTTCAAGGCCGTTCAAGAGGAATTCGTGGCTACGTTGACTGAAGAGAGAATCGGGGAAGTCGGGAAGCTCATCGGAGCCTACTTCGGCAAAGTGAAGAAGGACGCGGTTAGACGCGTGATGTTGGATGAAGGCATCCGATTGGACGGCCGAAAGAGCACTGACATCAGGGATATCTGGTGTGAGGTGGACTACCTTCCTAGAACACATGGTTCAGCCATATTCACTAGGGGAGAAACTCAATCGTTGACCACATTGACTCTAGGATCCAAACTGGATGAACAGTCCGTGGATTCAGCTACAGAGGAGCGCAAGGATTCCTTCATGCTCCACTATAACTTTCCTCCTTTCAGCACAGGAGAGGCCAGATTCCTCAGAGCAACCAGCCGCAGGGAGATAGGGCATGGTAACTTGGCTTTGAGAGCACTGAAGCCGGTCATTCCACCTGCTCCTGAGAATCCATATACGGTCCGACTCGTGTCTGAGATTTTGGAATCCAATGGTTCCTCCTCTATGGCAACGGTCTGCGCAGGCTGCTTAGCGCTTATGGATGGAGGAGTTCAGATCACATCTATGGTATCAGGAATTGCAATGGGACTGATCACCGATGGTGAGAAGAACATGGTCTTGTCCGATATCCTTGGAGATGAGGATCATTTGGGAGATATGGACTTCAAAGTCACTGGTACTGATAAGGGTATCACGGCATGTCAGATGGATATCAAGGTGGATGGACTGTCCACTGAGCTACTCAAGCAGGCCCTTTATCAGGCCAGAGATGGACGTCTTCATATCTTGAAAGAGATGAAGAAGACCATGGATACGCCTAGAGAGGATTATAAGCCACATGCACCGCGTATCATATCATTCATGATTCCAAAGGAAATGATCGGTCCGGTCATCGGTCCAGGTGGAAAGATCATTCAAGAGATCCAACTCCTCTCAGGCGCTACCATCGTGCTTGAAGAGATAGATAACCAAGGTAAGGTAGATATCGTAGCCAGCGACCTTTCTTCCATCCAGGATGCAGAGCGCAGAGTGAAGAACATCGCTTTCCCGCCTAAAGCTGAGAAAGGAGAGATCTATGAAGGTAAGGTTAAGAGCATCATGCCTTATGGGGCCTTTGTAGAGATATTGCCAGGAACCGATGGTCTACTCCATGTTTCTGAGATCGACTGGAAACGAGTAGAGAAGGTGGAGGAAGTCCTTAAGGAAGGCGATATTGTGAAGGTGAAGGTGGTCGATATCGACCCAAAGACTGGAAAACTCAAGCTTTCCCGCAAAGTGCTTATGGAGCGCCCTGAAAAGGAGAACGCATAGGCATTCAGTCCATAGATTTTCAAGATCCGGTCAGCAATGGCCGGATTTTTTTTGCCAAGGACAGATCCCTTGACCTGGAAGTAAAAAAAGTTTAACAATAAAAAAAGGGGTGAACGATTGACTTTTCCTTTATCCGTGCGTCTTAAAGGTATGAGAGGAGAGAATAAAGGGTCAGATGATGTTCTTGTCAGGGCCTATCGCTGTAACCAAAGAGGTGGCATTCCGTTGAATAAAGAGATCGCGAAAATACGTGGAGAGAGAATATGAGACAACTGAAGATCACGAAGCAAGTCACCAATAGGGAAAATGCTTCTTTAGAGAAATATTTACAGGAAATAGGTCGAGTGGACCTCATTACGGCCGAAGAGGAGGTCGAACTAGCTAAACGCATCAAGGAAGGGGACCATGTGGCTTTGGAACGATTGACCAAAGCCAATCTGAGGTTCGTTGTCTCGGTGTCAAAGCAATATCAGAATCAAGGGCTCACACTCCCTGATCTAATCAATGAGGGAAACCTAGGGTTGATCAAAGCTGCTCAGCGTTTCGATGACACACGCGGGTTCAAGTTCATTTCCTATGCTGTCTGGTGGATACGTCAGAGCATCCTACAAGCCTTGGCCGAGCAGTCCAGGATCGTAAGATTACCATTGAATAAGATTGGGAATATCAGCAGGATCAATAAAGCCTTCTCCAAGCTCGAGCAAGAGTATGAGCGCCCACCAACCGTGGCGGAGCTGGCTGACGTCCTGG
Source organism: Bacteroidota bacterium (assembly GCA_027621335.1). GTDB lineage: Bacteria > Bacteroidota > Bacteroidia > Flavobacteriales_D > JABDKJ01 > JABDLZ01. Next base: position 1,241 of record JAQCAN010000086.1, on the reverse strand, counting down.
AGATGACCTTGGAAGATGTCAAACAGACCATCCGTAATTCGGGACGCCATGTCTCCATGGATGCACCTCTGAATGACGGAGAAGAGAGCAGCAGTGACATGTATGCCGTCATGAAGGATGAGGATGTCATCGATCCGGATGAGAAGGTCATGGATGATTCCCTGAAGGCCGAGATTCGCAGATGCCTTCATGCCCTTTCCCATAGGGAAGGAGATGTCCTGAGATTGTATTTCGGTCTGGACGGAATAGAGTCCTGTACCTTGGAAGAAATAGGCCAACGCTTCGATCTGACACGTGAACGCGTGCGTCAGATAAAGGAGAAAGGCCTCCGTAAGTTGAAGAACGCAGCCCGCAGCGAGGGATTGAAACAGTATCTTGGCTGATAGGACGTCTTCGACTAAGAGATAGAAAGCCCTGGATACTGATCCGGGGCTTTTTTATTTCATAATCGCAATGGATCATCCGCCTCCCTAAGCCTTTGCGTTTTTCAGACTATCTTTGTGCCATAGATTCTTGACCCATGTCCCACATCATTGCCCCGTCCATCTTAGCTGCTGATTTCGCCAATCTCCAACGTGATATCGAGATGGTGAATGAGAGTGAGGCGCAGTGGCTGCACATCGATATCATGGATGGGGTATTCGTTCCCAACATCTCCTTCGGCATGCCTGTCATGAAGGCCATGACCAGTCATTCCACCAAGGTGAATGATGTCCATTTGATGATCGTTGACCCTGACCGCTATATCAAGACCTTCAGAGAATGTGGTGCTGATATCCTCACTGTTCATTACGAAGCCTGCACCCATCTGCACAGGACCTTACAGGCCATCAAGGCGGAAGGTATGAAAGCAGGAGTGGCCTTGAACCCCCACACCCCTGTCCATCTTTTGAGCGATGTCATTCAGGACATCGACTTGGTCTGTCTTATGAGCGTGAATCCAGGATTCGGTGGGCAGAAATTCATAGAGCACACCTATTCCAAGATCAAACAGCTGCGCCATTTGGCGGATGTCGCAGGGACAAACGTGCTGATCGAGGTCGATGGGGGTGTGACCTTGGAGAATGCACCCAAGCTCTTAAATGCAGGAGCAGATGTCCTTGTGGCCGGTAATACAGTGTTCAAATCCGTGTCGCCAAAGGATACTATCTCAGCTCTTCTGGCCGCTCAAGTTCCCGCTACGTAATCCTTAAGGTAGTCGAATTCCTCCGTGAGTTCTCCTTTTAGATTGGTCTCTGATG
>JAQCAN010000085.1 GCA_027621335.1 Bacteroidota bacterium | reverse complement strand
GACTTCAAGGTCATTCAAGCCCAAGGCTCTTATATATGTGGAGAGGAGACGGCCTTGATCAATTCCATAGAAGGACAAAGGCCTGAGGTCAGAATTCGCCCACCCTACCCGGCTCAAAGAGGTCTGTTCAATCGCCCTACAGTGGTAAATAATGTAGAGACCCAAGCAGCCTTGCATTATATCATCGAGCAAGGAGGAGAAGCTTGGAAATCTGTTGGAACAGAAAAGTCTTCCGGTACCAAATTGATTTCGCTAGACAGTCTTTTCAATAATCCAGGGATCTACGAAGTGGAAATGGGAACGCCCTTATCCACTGTGGTCAATGAGCTAGGAGGTGGGTTCAAAGTCCCTATCAAAGCCATGCAGATCGGAGGGCCATTGGGTGGATTGGTGCCCGTCTCGAAGATCGATAGCCTGTCCATCGATTTCGAATCCTTCTCCTCAAATGGCTTCCTGCTCGGTCACGCGTCTATAGTTTGTGTCCCTAAGGACTTCCCAATCATGAAATTCATTGAACATCTCTTCGATTTCGCCTCCTATGAGAGCTGTGGGAAATGTTTTCCTTGCCGGTTAGGGACCAAGAGAGGTCATGAACTGTCGGTAAAAGCATTGACCTCTGATTACAAGATCGACAGAGGCCTTTTCAATGACCTGTTAAAGACCTTGGAGATGGGCTCCTTATGCGCCCATGGAGGAGGAATTCCTTTGCCCATCAGGAACGCCTTGCAGTATTTTGAACCTGAATTGAAAGAATATTTTGACTAATCAGCCCAACAAGAAGATCGCCTATATCGATCACCGTCCTTTTCCTATAGTGGAGGGAGAGACCATCCTGTCATTCATTAAGAGGCATAAAGGGAAGCACCTCGTCCCTACCCTCTGCGATGCACCGAATCTAGAACCCTTCGGTTCTTGTCGTGTGTGCAGCGTGGAAGTTGCCTTGGAGGAGAATGGCAAGACCAGGACCATGGCCTCATGCCATACCCCTGTTGCTGAAGGACAGCGCATCTATCCCACTACAGAAGCCATCAAAGACCTGAGGAAGAACATCATCGAGCTGGTCCTCACCGATCATCCATTGGATTGCTTGACCTGTGAGGTCAATGGCAACTGCGAACTGCAGACCGTGGCCGCTCAAGTGGGCATCAGGGATGTGCGCTATCCTGAAGGTGAGACCCATCTGCACCGTGAGAAGGACCACAGCCACCCTTACATGACCTCTGACCTTTCCAAGTGCATCAATTGCTACCGCTGCATCAGGGCCTGTGATGAAGTGCAAGGACAATTCGTCCTCAACATGGCCGGAAGAGGCTTCGATTCCAAGATCATCAAGGGTCTGGATGAGAGTTTCATGGAATCTGACTGCGTCAGTTGCGGAGCCTGTTCGCAAGCTTGCCCCACCTCTGCCATCTCCGATGTCTTCCAGTCCAAGGCCATCAGTGCCACCGAGAAAACACGAACAGTGTGCACCTACTGCGGAGTAGGATGTAATCTCGAGGTCTCTACTTCCAATGGCAATGTGGCAAGCATCACGGCTCCGTATGACGCTGAAGTGAATCAAGGCCATACCTGCCTAAAAGGGCGCTATGCCTTCAAGTTCTACAATCACCCTGAGCGATTGAATGCTCCCATGATCAAACGCAATGGGGAATTCGAGAAGGTGAGCTGGGATGAAGTGTACACCTACATGGCTGAGAAATTGACCGGATTCAAGAATGAATTCGGGCCTGATTCCATAGCCGGAATCTCCTCCTCGCGTTGCACCAATGAAGAGAACTACCTCATGCAGAAGTTCATCCGCGCGGTGATTGGGACCAATAACATTGACGGTTGTGCCAGGGTATGCCACTCTCCCACTGCTTTAGGTATGCAGCGCACTTTCGGAACGGGTGCAGCGACCAATTCCATCGATGACCTGAAAGACACCAACTGCATCATGATCATCGGGGCGAATCCTACTGATGCGCATCCTGTGACCGGGGCGAAGCTCAAGCAGTTTGCCATGAAACAGGACAATGTGACCATCGTCATCGATCCTAGACGCACTGAGATCGCGCGTTATGCAGACTACCACTTGGCATTGAGACCAGGGACTAATGTCGCGGTGCTGAACATGATGATGTATTACATCCTAGCTGAAGGACTGGCCGATGAGGCCTTCATCTCCTCTCGCACTGAAGGTTTCGACACCTACAAGGCCAAGCTAATGAGCCTTGACCTTGATGAGATGGAGAGAATCTCAGGAGTGGAGAAAGGATTGGTGAGAGAAGCTGCCATCGCCTATGCCACTGCCCCGAATGCCATGTCATTCCATGGACTCGGTGTAACCGAACACTCTCAAGGCACCTTCACTGTGATGCAGATCGCAGACCTGGCTATGTTGACGGGGAACATCGGCAGACGCGGTGTGGGCGTGAATCCTTTACGCGGTCAGAACAACGTTCAGGGAAGTGCTGATATGGGGGTTCAGCCGCATCAAGGTGCTGGCTATCTTGACATTACAAAACCTGAGGTGAATCAGCGCTACAATGAATTCTATGGCGTAGAAGTGCCGATGGCAATAGGCTATAAGATCCCTGAGATGTTCGAGGCGGCCATGGAAGGAAAGCTGAAGGCCATTTGGATCATCGGTGAGGATGTAGTCCAGACTGATCCAAATACCCAGAAGGTCATCAGGGCTTTGGAAGCCACTGATCTGGTCATCGTCCAAGAACTCTTCATGACCGAGACGGCCAAGTATGCCGATGTGGTGCTTCCTGGAGCCTCCTTCCTGGAAAAGAGCGGAACCTTCACCAATGGTGAAAGGCGTATACAGGCCGTGAGACAGGTTGTGGAACCTATCAAAGGAACCAAACCTGATGGGCAGATCATTATCGACATGATGAACCGTATGGGTTACCCTCAGCCTGATTATACACCTGAAGGCATGTTGGATGAGATTTCTCAGATCGTCCCCTTCTTCGCGGGAGTCACTTGGGAGAACCTTGGAAAGAATGGGAAGCAATGGCCCGTGGCCAAGGATGGCACCGACACGAAGATCCTTCACCTCACAGACTTCAAGAGAGGAAAAGGGAAGTTCGCCTACTTCGACTTCAGAGAGAGCGAAGAGCTTGTATCGCATGCCAAGGAATATCCATATATCTTGACCACCAATAGAGAACTTGAGCACTATAACTGTGGTGCGATGACCCGAAGGACAGCTAATGAGCATATCCTTTCGGATGACTATCTCATGATCCACCCTGAGGATGCCAAAGCCAATGGCATAGCAGATGGAGAATCCGTTTGTCTGGAATCAGCAAGAGGCAAGGTGGATGTGAAAGCCCGCATCACCGATGAGGTGAAACAAGGCGTATTGAGCACCACCTTCCACTTTCCGGAGATCATGGTGAATAACATCACTTCGGACGTGCATGACTCAGAGGCCAAATGCCCTGAGTATAAGGTGGTCGCAGTGAGGATCAGAAAATCCAAAGGAAAATACAAGCTACCTGTAACTGCTCAATAAGGCTCGGTAGATGCGTGTTCGGTAACAAAATGAACGAGTGGATACCTTCTTAAAAAAATGGATACACTTTGCCCAAAATCCTTTTTATCTTCTGACTCTTATAATCTACTTGACTTGTCACTTGGACTAGGCTATAGACGAGTTGAGCATCCTTCTGGCATACTACTTAAACACCTTATTGAATGTCCGATCTAAGAAAAACATCTTTTTGGAGTAATCTTTTAGAAAAACTTCTCAAGGTCATCGGGAAGAATATGGGTGTGGGACGTAAATCCACCTCCAAGCATCAGCATGTCGTTCCTCATGAGGACGGATGGGCCGTGCGAGGAGAAGGGAATTCCCGAATTACCGCGAGTTACAAATACCAAGATGATGCTATAGACCGTGCGCGCGACATTGCCAGTAATTATAAGAGCGATGTCATCGTTCATGGAAAAGACGGGCGCATCAGGGACCGATTCAGTGCCAGGTGAATAGGTATTAAGCAGGTGTTCCCCTATGGACTAAAACATTCTTTCTTTTAGGGCGTTGATCATTCTCAACTTATTCATCTGAGGTCATGGGTATCCAAAGGATTCTTGCAATTATCACATTTCTGGGCTTGACCATAGGAGGGGCAGCATGCAGCATGTGTAAGATAACCACCGATGGCCACACCTATGTAGGTAATAATGAAGATGCATGGGGCACCCATTCTCGCATCTGGTTTGTCCCTGGAGAAGAAAAGTCATATGGAGCGGCATACCTAGAACATGGAATAGGAAAATCCATCCAGGGTGGAATGAATGAGGCCGGTCTGGTCTTCGATGTATTCACAGTACAGCCGATCGACTCCGACTCGAAGCGCTTCTTCAAGGATCGCCCCTCAACGATCATGTATATCATGGAACATTGTTCAAACGTCCATGAGGTGAAAGCCTATTTGGATCTCACTGATTCACGCTACTCTCCTATCGCCATGTTCTGGTTCATTGATGCTCAAGGAGGATCATTGATCATGGAACCCGATACTCTGATTCTTGGAAATGAACCCTACGCAGCCTTGGTAAACGCCCGTCCATCCAGTTATCCGGACTACAATCAAGTCCCAGTCGCACGCTATCACAAAGCCATGGATATCCTGAATCAAGGACCACAGGGTGGATCGGAATACTGCGCGAATATCATGGAGTCCATGAGCGTCTGCCGCGGTCCATTGGGTGAAGGGACATTGTACACCACAATCTATGATCTGGAAAGCAAGGACATACATGTCTATTTCTACCACGATTTCAGCACTTCCGTCACATTCAGCCTCTCAGATGAATTGAAAAAGGGAGAGCATGAGATCTCCCTTCCAGAGCTCTTTCCCGAGAATAAAGAGTACATGGCTCTCTTGGACTACAAGACACCATTCAACTCTGATTTTGTCCGTGTAGGCCTTATAGCGATTCTGCTAATCATCATTCTGCTTTCCTTGATTCTCATCTCAATAAGCATATTCAAACATGTGAAAGGAACACTGCATAATGCCGTATCAACCTACCTGACCCTGGTCCTAATCGTGTCACTGAATGCCTTAGCTTCTCTTCACCTTGTAATTCTTCTGCTCCGAGAACCTGTCTTCTACTTTGGTATGTCAGGTCAACTGGCCAATTTCCCTTTCACTCAGGTGATATACGGTCCCCTGATCATTGGAGTTGGGTCTATGGGCCTCCTTTCATGGTGGAGCTTTGTAGGTTCAAGGAGACAAAACCCCGTGAAAGTCGAACTGCCATTCAAATTGAACATAGGCATCCTCTGTGTACTGAGCCTATTGAATATGTACTGGGACCTTATGATTCCTTGATGGATGGATTTCAAGCTCTGGTTCAATTTGATAGAATTAGATTTGAGACTGTACAATATTCACCTGCTCTACTCAGCTATGGAGTTAATTCTTTCAATGGTCTCTAATACGCCCTCCCAATGGTCATAGGAATGATCCTTGACAAGACCTTTCCCCCTGATCCAAGGGTGGAGAATGAAGCGGTCACCTTGGCACAGCAAGGCCATGAAGTGCATCTGTATTGTATGCAATTCACGCATGGCCGACCCGAGAGCGAAGTGTACAAAGGCATCCACATCCACAGGTTCCAATTCTCAACGTGGGTCAATAAGCTCTCTGCCTTGGCCTATACCCTTCCATTCTATCACTTGATGCTACAGAGGAGTCTCAGCACCTTCATATCCGAGCATCAGATAGAAGCGCTTCACGTCCACGATATGCAAGTGGCCAGGGCGGTCTTCTGGGCCAATAGATCATTCAATCTGCTTGTCACCCTGGACCTCCATGAGAACCGCCCGGAGATCATGAAGCATTACAGCCATGTGAACTCGGGTTTGGGAAAGTGGCTCATCTCACCAATCCGTTGGAAGCACTTCGAATACCGTTACATCCAAAAAGCGGATAGGGTCATCGTGGTCACCGAGGATGCGAGGGACCACTATGTGAAGGCCGTACCTGTGAAGAAGGAGAAGTTCCATGTTGTACCCAATACTGTGAGGTCAGAATTCTACACTGACCACATTGTGGATAAGTCCATCATCCATCGTTACAAAGCGCATTTCACTCTGCTCTATTTGGGCGATACCGGACTCAGGCGAGGGCTGGTCACCTTGATCGAAAGTTTGGAATTCCTGATACCTCAGATTCCTGAGATCAAGGTCGTCATCGTGGGTCAGAGCAAAGCAGATGCTCATTTGAAAGATCTTATCACTGAGCGCCAATGGCAGAACTTTGTGGACTTGGAAGGCTGGCAGGACGTGAGTCTCTTTCCATCCTACATCATGGCTGCGGATCTAGGAGTCTCCCCACTCCATAGAAACCTCCATCATGACACCACCTATGCCAACAAGCTCTTTCAGTACATGGCCTTCGGGAAACCCCTTATTGTAAGTGACAGCACTGCTCAACGAAGGTTGGTGCAGCGGTATGACACGGGACAAGTGTTCGAGGATCGCAATGCGAAGGATCTTGCCGCGAAAGTGATGCGTTTGTACAGTGATGAAGCGCTCTATTCCGATCAATCTAAGAACGCAGTTCAAGCCATTCAGGAAGAATTGAAGTGGGACATTCTTTCTAGAACCTTATTGGACATCTACGAAGGGAACTGAAACGGCATCATGGTCGAGAACCATGGAACGTTGAGCAGACGTGAGTTCAATCGATAACATCCATTCTAGTAGTACAGGTCTATTTGTCATTGACTCAGTAAGGCCCCAAAGAATGAGGGCTATTTCGTTTATGGTAAAAAGTACCATAAGTGAAAGAAAGTTCTATATTCACTCCTTCTACCAAACACCGAACATGAAAAGATTATCAACTTCCGCATTGGGGATACTTATATGTTGTTGTACAGCATTTGGTCAACAAAAGAGTGTCTCAGGGCTCATTGTGTCATCGGAAGATGGCCTGAGCCTGCCCGGAGTGACCGTCATAGAAAAGGGCACTCAAAATGGATCGACCACGGATATCTCGGGACGATACACTATATCTGTATCCTCTGAGGCCAGTGTCCTGGTCTTCTCGTTCATTGGATTTCTTGACCAAGAAATAACCGTTGGCGACCAATCGACCATCAACATCTCTCTCAACTTGAATGTTGAGATGCTCGACCCTGTGGTCGTCATTGGATATGGAAATCAAAAGCGCAGTAAGATTTCGGGTGCTGTGAGTTCCATCAGTTCGAAGGAGGTCAACGCCCTTCCTATATTAAGGACTGAACAAGCCCTGCAAGGAAGGACCTCAGGGGTTCAAGTCTCCCAGAACTCCGGACAACCTGGGAGCACACAGTCCATCAGGGTGCGCGGGACGGGGTCCATCAACAATGCTGAGCCTTTATTCGTGGTTGATGGAATTCCCAGTTTTGGAATCGACTATCTGAACCCTGCAGACATCGAATCCATATCCATTCTTAAGGATGCCGCATCAGCGGCTATTTATGGAGCGCGGGGTGGAAATGGAGTTATCCTTATCACCACAAAGTCAGGAAAGAAGAATCAAAAGCCGATTTTGTCCTATGACTCTTATTATGGTATACAAGAGCCTTGGAAGAAAGTAGCCTTGTTGAATGCTGAGGAGTACGCCATCATCATGAATGAGAGCAGGGCCTCAGCTGGCCTGAGCGCAGATCCTAGATTATCCAATCCTTCTATCCTTGGAGAAGGCACGGATTGGCAGGATGCCATCTTCGAACGGGCACCTATCACCAACCACTCCTTCAGTTTTACCAAAGGAACGGAGACCACATCGACCGCTATTGGAGCCAGCTATTTTCTGCAGGATGGTATCGTAGGCGGTGATAAGGGGCGATTCGAGCGATATACCTTTCGTGTGAGCACCGTTCAAGACGCGGGGAAGCGATTGAAATTGGGACAGAATATCAATTTCACTCATCTGGACCGCAATGCCCTGGCAGAGAACAATGAATTCGGCACACCGGTCTTCCGTGCATTGAACATGGATCCCATCACTCCCGTCACACGACCTGATGGGGAGTACGCCTATTCCTCCTTCATAGATTCAGACATCGCCAACCCAGTGAATCAGATTGCCACCACCTTCGATAATTATGTGGGCAATAGACTTGTGGGTAGTGTATTCGGAGAGTATGATCTGACAGACCATCTTTCTGTGAAGTCCACTTTCTCCACTGACTTGAGTCTAGGGTCACAGCGCCTTTTCTTCCCGACCTATGATCTAGGCATAGGGCCAAATGATCCTGAACGGCCTGCCTATGAATGGAGAGAGAGGAACTCTGTGGTCTTCATTGAGAATAAGTGGACCAACTGGCAATGGGAGAACGTGGCCAATTACGATGTCGATCTCAAGAACGGAGACCGCTTGAATGTAACGGCTGGGTATTCGGCCTTGTATAACGGGTACACCAACCTTGTAGGTTCGAGGGATAGCTTGGCCACCAACGACCCTGAACAAGCCTATTTGAACAACAGCTTGGATGTCTCTGAACAATCCCCTCGATCCAGTGGTGGCGTCAGCGAATCAACTTTCCTATCCTCCTTTGCGCGTGTCAATTATGAACTTGGTAGAGACCTATCTTTCACAGGTTCGATAAGAAGAGATGGTTCTTCTCGTTTCGGAGTGAATAACCGATATGGTGTATTCCCTGCCTTATCAGTCGCTTGGAATCTGACTGAGGTCAGTTTTCTGCAGGATAAGGAATGGATTGACTTCATGAAGCTTAGAGGCAGTTGGGGACAGAATGGAAATGCTGACGGGATTGGTAATTATGATTATACCTCATTGGTCTTCAATGGGCAGAACTACACCTTCGGACCTGACCAGCAACAGATCAATGGCGCTGGCCCTGTCAATATCTCCAATCCAGATCTGAAATGGGAAACGGTGGAGCAGCTCAATTTCGGAGTGGATTTAGACCTGTTCGATGGGAAGTTCAATGTCATCGCTGACTATTTTGTGAAGAATACAAATGATATGTTGGCCGTTGTGCCAATTCCAGGCGTGGTCGGATTGAATCCCTCAGCCACCAACGTGGCTTCTGCTAGGAACTCAGGGGTTGAATTGCAATTGGGCTATAATATCATTCGCGAAGTGATGACCTATAACCTGTCAGGTAATATCTCTTTCATCAAGAATAAAGTCACTGATCTGGGAGCAGGAGGACAACCGATCTCCAGTGGAAACGTGTTCGGAGTCGGTGACTTTGTAGCTTACACCGAAATAGGCCAACCTATCGCATACTTCTACGGGTATGAAACGAACGGGATCTTCCAGACCAATGAACAAGCTGAAGTCAATACTGCTCAACCTGATGCCCAAGCGGGAGACATCATCTTTGTTGACCAGAATGGAGATGGCGTCCTAGATGAGAACGACAAGGTGATGATCGGGAATCCTCATCCGGATTTCACCTATGGATTCACCTTCGATACAAAGTATAAGAACTTCGATCTGACCCTCTTCCTTCAAGGGTCACA
>JAQCAN010000084.1 GCA_027621335.1 Bacteroidota bacterium | reverse complement strand
GTCCCTGGGGAGCATCACCCGATTGCAGGCACGAGGGCAAGTGACCGATGCAGGTCATTACAAGGTTCTGGCAGGCGAAGTCGTTATTCAAGAGCAAGCCTATAACTTGGACCGAAAGGAATCGGAGATGGACTTTATGGGTGAGGAAGAGATCCAAGCCCTCATTGCAGGCTATGGTCATATCCTGTTGAACACCCTGGATGCACAGACCGATGGCAGCTTGAAGGCAGCCGACCTGACCGCAAAAGAATTGTGGAGATGGTTCCTCATTTTGGCTGTTGAAGTCCTTTTATTGAAATTCCTCCCCTCATGAACATCCTCATCAAAGGCGCCCGCATCATAGACCCCGGTTCCAAATGGAATGGGAAGAAGATGGACCTACGCATTCAGAAAGGCATTATCGAAGAGATAGGGACCAAGCTGGACATAAAAAACGAGAAGCTTTTCGAAGAAAGTGGCTGTATGGTCTCACCTGGATGGATCGATATGAATGTCCATTTCCGCGATCCTGGAGAAGAGTATAAGGAGGACTTGGCCTCGGGTTTGGCCGCTGCTAGAGAAGGAGGTTTCACTTCTGTGGTGACCATGCCCAGCACCCATCCGGCCATTGACTCCAAGAGCAGCGTGGAATACATCAAGCAGAAGAGTTGGGGTTCAGGGGTCCATGTCTTTCCTGCCGCTGCCTTGTCGAAGAAGCTGGAAGGTCAGGAACTGTCGGAAATGGTGGATCTCCGTGAAGCAGGAGCTGCGTTGTTCACGGATGATGAGCACCCAGTGATGGATAGCAATCTGATGAAGAAGGCCTTGCTCTACGCCAAGAACATCGATGGGACGGTCTGTAGCTTTCCACAAGACCATTCCATCGCCTCAACAGGGGTCATGAATGAAGGCCCGTTGAGCACACTGCTGGGCGTCAGAGGCATTCCACACATCGCGGAGACCATGCTCTTGAAGCGTGATATAGATCTACTCAGATACACAGGCTCCAAGCTACATGTGGTGGGTCTCAGCACAGCCGAAGGCGTGAAGCTCATCCGTGAGGCGAAAAAAGAAGGGCTGGCCATCACAGCCGAAGTTTTCATGGCCAATCTGCTCTGGACCGATGGCATGGTGGATGGCTATAAGAGCCTCTATAAACTCTGTCCGCCACTGCGTACGGAGAAGGATAGGAAAGCCTTGATCAAGGGCGTGAACGAAGGCACCATTGATTGCATCAGTTCCAACCACCGCCCTGAAGATGTAGAACATAAGAAAGTGGAATTCGGACAGGCCAGCACGGGCATCGCCATGTTGGAATCCGTCTATCCACTCTATCAGAGCCACTTGAGTGAAGAGATTCCTTTGGAGCGCTTCATCACCGCGATCACCGATGGGCCTTGCACAGTGCTGGGCATCCCCCCTGCGCGCATCGAAAAAGGGAAAAAAGCCATTCTCACTTGCTTCAGCAGTTCAGGAAAGCCTTCCGCGAAACCCTTATTCTCCAAAGCCTTCAATACGCCTTCCATTCAACTTGACATGAAGGGTAAAGTCCATTTCACCCTCAGCTAAGGGGAACGCTTTATTCGTTTTATGCTTAGCTTCATCTGACCAATTCTCAATTCATGCAAACAATCCTAGGCTCTGGAGGAGCCATTGGGCGTGAACTCGCCAAAGCCCTTACTGATTTCACCAAAGACATCCGATTGGTCAGTCGGAAGCCCGTCAAAGTGAATCCAGACGACCACTTGCATCCTGCCGACCTCACCGATGCTGCGGCCGTGAGACGCGCAGTGGAAGGTTCTGAGGTCGTCTATGTGACCGTTGGGTTCCCCTACAGTAAAAAAGTCTGGAAAGAAACCTGGCCGCCTTTTATAAAAAGCGTCATCGATGCCTGCAAAGCGGAAGGGTGCAAGCTGGTCTTCTTTGACAACATCTACATGTACGACCCCGACCACCTGGATGGGATGACTGAAGAGACCCAGTTCGCCACCGAGTCCCGGCTGAGGAACGAGACTGATCCTGTTGAGGAGATCCATTTCACACCGGGGACACCTTTCTTCCTCAAAGGCAACATATCCTATTATTTTTGACAAAAGGAAAATCTAAGAATTCTCGAATATTCCTTAGCCAAGAACTATGAAAGCACTCATCGCTGGAGCCTCAGGAATGATAGGCAGTGTCATCCTCAAGGACCTTCTATCACGGCAAGATGTGACAGAGGTCATCAGTCTGGTCAGACGACCTCTGAGCTTGGAACACGCGAAACTCAAAGAGGTCCAACATGACGAATTCAGTCATCTCGAAGCGGTCAAGGAGGAATTCAAAGGGGTGGATATCGCCTTCTTCTGCATTGGGGTCTATACAGGTGCCGTTCCAGATCCCGTGTTCAAAGAGATCACTGTGAACCAGCCTGTAGCCTTCGGAGAAGCCTTGAAAGCCGGCAGCCCTGAGGCTTCCCTCAGCTTTTTGAGCGGACAAGGGGCAGATAACACTGAGAAGAGCAACGTGACCTTCGCTCGATATAAAGGGCGTGCGGAGAACCGACTAATGGAAATGGATTTCAAGCGGCTTCACATCTTCAGACCCGCCTATATCTATCCGGTAGAAAAAAGAGAGGAACCAAATATGATGTACCGCATCATGAGGGTGCTCTATCCGCTATTAAAGGTCGTAGTGCCCAATGTTACCTCCGTTCAGCTAGGCCGAGCGATGGTACAAGCTGCTATATCAGGAGCTCCAAAGACCATCTTGGAAAATCAAGACATCAAGGACCTTCCCTTGACCTGACCCCAGCTGCCCATCGATACTTGGTCTTGCGGTTCATGTGTCGCACCGCTTTCTCTATGCCTCTGGGTGTAAGCGGGAACATGTCCACCATCTGCATGATGGAATGGATGGTATAGGTGTCCCACCAGTAGCGCTCAGGTTCAGGGTTCAGCCAGACCGTTTTCTTGAAACGATGGGCCAACTCCCTGATGTAGAACACACTCTCCGAACTCAACTCATAAGGCGCCATGGAGGCATCCCCGATGATGAAGACGCGGTAATTCCCATCGAAGGAGAGAATCTTCTCCATATCGATGGGCTGCCTCCGTTGGGCGTCTGTGAAGACGGAGCTGTAGATGGTATTGTGGAAATAGAACACCTGAAGATCATGGGCGAATCGGGTCTTCATTTTCTTGAACAGGTCACGCACGGTGCGCATGTGGCCCATCATCGAGTAGCCGCCATTGTCGATGAAGACCAAGAGCTGTAGCTTGTTATTCGTCTGGTTGACCAATTCAGGAATGAACAATCCTCCCCTCTGAAGTCCGATCTTGATGGTCAATGGGATGTCCAGTTCCTCATGGCTGCTCTCCTCTACTGCGCCTTTCAAAGAAGCCAAGGCCGCATCCACGTTATTATCATTGATGAGGTCGTCCATATCCACGGGGAAGTAGTTCCGGTCTGAGAGCACCTTGCGGGCCATCTTCCCTCCTCCTGTGCCACCCACACGCACCCCGTTCTTTGCTGCTCCACCATGGCCATACGGAGAGATGCCTCCGGTGCCTACCCAATGGCTACCGCCACCGTGATTGCCTCGTTGTTGCTTGCGGATCTGCTCCAAGCGCTCCAGGATCTCCTCCAAGCTCAGGTCCGAATAATCCGCCATGGTCTCCAGGTTCCTCCGTTCAGCATCCCCTGTACCTTCGATGCCGTCCTTATCCTCGGTATCGGGATTGTCCTTATCGAAAAGCTCACGCCCTGAGATGACCTCCTTGATGTCATAATGGGTCAGATGGACTTGGTCCAGAAAGCGGGAAACGAGTTCCTCCAACTCTGCGGGCGTGCGTCCCTCCATGTCGATCTCCTGGTCGTCCAGCCACTGCCTGAAGGTCTCCGAGCGCAGGATGGCATCATCCAAGCTCTCCCCATTCTCGATGCCGATCTGCAGGAAATACATATAATAGGCCTTGGTGAAGGGCCCCAAGTCGGTCGGGTCTTTGACCAGGATACCTTTCAGCACACCATACATGTCTCCCAAAGTCTGCACGAGGCCTCGGTCCATGGCCTTGCGCAGGAGGAGAAGGGTCCTCACGTCCGCTGCCAGGCCATAGTCTCTGAAGAATTCTGGGAGGGTGCTGAGCATCGCTTAGTTCAAGGTGGAACGTCTGTTGAAATCGCCTGGGGCTCTAAGGATGGCCTGCTGTACCTTCTCCATGTCCGACTGGGTCTTGATGAGCGCCCCGATGCCCTCCAGGGCCTCGATCTTCTTGATGGCTTCCTCAGGGGCCAAGGGCTTCACATACTTGAGCCAGTTAAGGATCTCACGGGTAGTCGGTGCGCGCTCCAGACCGATGTTCCTTAAGTGGTAGAAGATGTTCATCGCCACTTGGATGACGCTGTCATCGATGGTGGGATGGTGCTTATGGATGATCTGCTCCATCATGTCCTTGTCAGGAAAATTGATGTAATGGTAGATGCATCGGCCTTTGAAGGCGGTTGGTAATTCTTGCTCTCTGTTGGAGGTGATGACAATGGCCGGCATGTCCTCCTCACTGATCTCTATGACCTCTCCCGATTCGGGCATGATGAATTTCCTGTGGCTCAGCGCATAGAGCAGGTCATTCGGGAATTCGCGTGGGGCCTTGTCGATCTCATCGATGAGGAGTACCGAGTTCGGACTAGAGAAGGCCTCGGCTGCGGGGCCTTTGACCACATAGTCTGCGAGCTTCTCAGGATTCCTTCCGCCTGTGGAGAGCTTGGAATCCATGCCTTTCTCTTGGCGCTGGGCGTTCAGGATCTCCACTTGGGAGTCACGCAGGTATTTGACATGGTCGAATCGGGCCACGAATTGATCCACCGAGCTCTTTGAACCCACGGGGTAGACAAAGAGGTCCAATCCCAGGTCTTTGGAGTAATGGATGGGCAATTCCGTCTTGCCTGTCCCCGGTTCGCCCTCGATCAAGAGGGGCATGCCCAAGCTACGGGCCATGTGAAAGGCTTGCGCCAGATCCGGCTGGCATATGTAGATGTCCGAACCGGTCCAATAGGTTTTCTCTGCCATAGGTCTAATCGTCTGATTCGCCAGAAAAAGAGTCCTCTATCTCTGGCATGAGCCCCAAAGATACGGCACTCAAGCGCCACCCATGGTGCTCCAGGTCGCATAGAAGAACCGATCGAGGCCCAGCGCGCCTCCGTTTTGCAAGTTCGGAAATCTCTACGCACCTTCATGGCATGAGCACAAGCAACGCAGACCTCCGTTATCCCATTGGCCGGAACACTTACACCGGCAGCGAATCTGAGGCTGAAATCGAAGCTTGGATCGAGCAGGTCGCTGGACATGCCGAGGCCTTGAAACCTGTGTTGGAGCGTGTACCTGACGAGGCCCTTTCCTGGCGCTATCGCCCCGAGGGCTGGACCATCCGTCAGGTCATCCATCACATGGCGGACAGCCACATGAACAGCATCATCCGTTTCAAGCTGGCCCTCACGGAGGAGAAACCGACCATCAAGGCCTATGACGAAGCCCGCTGGGCCGAGTTAGCGGATACCTTGAACCAAGATATCCATGACTCTGTCCATATCCTTGAAGGCGTCCATGCGAGACTGGGTACCCTACTCCATTCTTTGACGGCCAAGGACCTGATACGCACCTTCATCCATCCACACCATAACAAGGAGATGAGCATCAAGGAACTCATCGGATTGTATGCCTGGCATGGGCGGCATCACATCGCCCATATCGAGCAGGCGCTGGCTTCCAAAGGACAATACACCTGAGCCTATGAGCTGGAAATACCATGTTGGCAAATGGTTCTTTATACCCTTACTGCCCATCATGTATGTACAAGGGAAACGCATCAAGGAACGTATCCCTGGCCTTCCTGAGGCTCAAGGTTCCAAGGGCTCAGCGGAGAACGGCCATGACAGGACCATCCAACTCCTGACCATCGGTGAGAGCACCATTGCAGGTGTGGGCGTAGACACCCATCAGGACGGATTCACAGGCACACTGGCTCGGACCATTGCCGATACCCTCCCATGCAATGTGCGCTGGCGCGTCTATGCGAAAAGTGGCTACACGGCTGACCGAGTCAGGGAGAAACTCATTCCCCTTGTGGAAGAAACGCATGTGGACCTTATTGTCATAGGAATAGGGGGCAATGATGCCTTCAAACTCCGCTCCCCTGGAAAGTGGAAACGGGACGTCACCGAGCTGCTCAAGGCCCTGAGACTTCGGTTTCCAAGTCCTCCGATCGTCTTCATCAATATGCCGCCCGTCAAGGCGTTTCCAGCCTTCACCTCCTTGATGAAGGCCTCCATCGGCAACCTCGTTGAGATCCTTGGCGAAGAATTGGAAGAGCTCATCAAGGACTGGCCCGGAGTCCATTACTACGCGCTCAAACTGAATCTCAAGGACTGGATCAGCCGAATGAACATCGAAGCGGAACCTTCGGAATTCTTCAGTGATGGCGTGCATCCTTCAAAACTCACCTATCAGATCTGGGCCAAGGACATGGCACAGTTCATCCTCTCCCGCTCAGTCCTTTCAAGCCAGGATGGAACAGGGTCATAGCTTGTCCCTGATTTGACAATAGGGCATGTATACAATATCTTCGATGCCAAAAAACGACCAGCCATGAGAATCTTTATCGTTACCATCCTCTTTGCCATCATTTCCTCCACTCAATTGACATCTCAACAGACCATCGAAGCCAGCATCTTCCATGATGGGATCCAGAGGAGTTTCATCGTCTACATTCCTGCCATCTATGACGGCAGTGAAGCCGTGCCATTGCTGTTGAACTATCATGGCTACACGAGCAGTGCTCTAGAGCAGATGGAATATGGTGATTTCAGGACGATAGCGGATACCGCTGGGTTCATCATTGCCCATCCGCAGGGAACCGCGGATTTCCTAGGATTGAACCACTGGAATTCAGGTGGTTGGACCTTGTTCAGCACGGTGGATGACGTAGGTTTCACGGAAGCCATGATCAATGGTATCTCCACTCAGCTCAATATCGATCAAAACAGGATCTACAGCACCGGCATGTCCAACGGGGGATTCATGAGCTACCTCCTCGCTTGTCAGCTCAGCGATCGTATTGCGGCCATAGGCTCGGTGACCGGCTCCATGTCACCCCAGACCTTCAGTCAATGTGACCCTCAGCGACCCGTCCCTGTTATAGAGATCCATGGCACCGCTGATGATGTCGTGTCCTACACAGGGAGTTCCATCAACAAGTCCATCCGTCGAGTGATGCGCTACTGGATCGAATACAATGATTGCGACCCGATCCCCGCGACAGAGAATCTTCCAAATCTGGTTCCTGAAGATGGAACCACAGCCCTAAGGGCCAATTTCTCAGGGGGCCTCAATGGTACTGAAGTGGAGCATATCCGAGTATTTGGTGGTGGACATGACTGGCCAGGGTCTTCGGGAAACATGGATTTCAATGCGAGTGCAGAGGTGTGGAGATTCCTGTCACGATTCGATATCAATGGCCTCAGGGTCGCACCAGCACTGGCGAAGCAGATCACTGACCAACCCGTGCACAGGGTCTTCCCTAATCCTTTCAAGGATCATCTACAGATCGAAGGGGCCAGTGGAGAACCCTATGCCATCATGGATTACACGGGGAAAGTACTGATGACCGGATTCTTGGAGTCAGAAAGAGAGACCCTATCCATCAGCGGCCTTGCACCTGGGCTATATATCGCCCGCATCGGCTCGACCTCGCACACCCTGATCAAAGAGTGAATGGGGACCTGACCCGAATGTCGTGAACGCAGTGTTTTCCTGCACCTTCCCACCGCAAGAGTGTGGGATATCAGGCAGGCCTTCCCTGCCTCAGCACAGGAGCATTCATGATCGAAGAGGCGCACACTCGACTACCTGAAAGGCCGCAGAATGATCTCATTCACCACCGAGTCCGCTGGGGCGGTGATGGCATTCATGATCTGGAGCGCCACTGAATCGGGGTTCATAGCCGTGGCGAAATAGTCCTTCATCTTCCCATGGAGTTCCTCATTGGTGGTCTTGTTGATGAAATCCGTGTTGACCGCTCCCGGTGAGATGGTCGTCACGCGCACCTTGCCCATCAGTTCCACGCGGATGCTCTCCGAGATGGCAAAGAGCGCATGCTTGGTGGCCGCATAGACGCCCGAGTCAGGGAAGACATGGTGCGAAGCCACTGAGCCGATGTTCACCACATGGCCTTTGGTTTCCAGCAGATGGGGCAGGCAGCCATGGAACATGTTCAGCACCCCTTTGATGTTCACATCCACCATGTGGTGCCACTGGTCCAGGTTCCCAGAGACCAGCGGGTCGAAATAGCCCAGTCCGGCATTGTTGATGAGGACATCCACCCCACCGAACCCGCTCTTAGCCTCCGCGATGGCGGCATTGCACTGGGCTACATCCGTGACGTCACAGGCCATGACCTTATGCTCCCCAACCAACTCCGTCTTCAACTTCTCCAAGACCTCGACATTCCTCCCCAACAAGAGGAGCTTATGGTCTTTGGCTGCTTGCTTGGCAACCGCCATGCCTATGCCACTGGTGGCTCCTGTGATGATGATACGCTTCATTTGATAAGTACTATTAAAATTGTTAGAGTAGCCTAATAATTCCCAACATTGAATTACCTTTGGCTCATGGACGCGATATTAACATATTTCGAATCGATACATCCTGTAAAGGCCGCGCTCTATGCCACCCTCTTCACCTGGGGGCTCACGGGGATGGGAGCAGCCTTGGTCTTCCTTTTCAAGACCATGAACCGTGGGGTGTTCGATGCCATGCTGGGTTTCACCGGTGGGGTGATGGTGGCCGCCAGCTATTGGTCCCTGCTCTCTCCGGCCATAGAGATGAGTCCGGGAGATGGCTTCACCAAGGCCATGCCTGCGGTCATCGGCTTTGGGGGGGGAGCCCTCTTCCTCTTTGCATTGGATAAGCTCATCCCTCACCTCCACATCAATTTCAAGAAGAGCGAGGCCGAAGGCCCTCAGACCGATTGGAAAGGCACCACCCTTCTCATCTTGGCCATCACCTTGCATAACATCCCTGAGGGGCTGGCGGTGGGTGTGCTCTTCGGAGCAGCTGCTGCGGGCGTGCCTGAAGCCAGCATCGGAGGGGCGGTGGCCCTGGCGATAGGGATAGGCATACAGAACTTCCCCGAAGGCTTGGCGGTCTCCATGCCTTTGAGGCGGCAGGGCGTCTCCCGCTTCAAGAGTTTTTGGTACGGACAGCTCTCAGCCATTGTGGAACCCATTGCTGGGGTGCTGGGGGCCCTTTTGGTCCTGCAGATCAAGCCCATCCTCCCTTATGCCCTGGCCTTTGCAGCGGGTGCCATGATCTACGTGGTGGTGGAAGAGGTCATCCCTGAGACGCAGCGTGACCGCTTCACGGACGTGGCCACCCTGGGCTTCATAGGCGGCTTCTTGATTATGATGCTCTTGGATGTGGGTCTAGGATGAGGATTGCCCCTATCTTCGCAGCGCAATGGCCGAAGAACAGATCAT
>JAQCAN010000083.1 GCA_027621335.1 Bacteroidota bacterium | reverse complement strand
CCTGGTATTCACTGAAGCGCCTTGTCACATAGACTAGGAAGTCGTACTGGCTACTGTTCTTTAGAAAGTAATCGGATACATTACAGAAGTCGATGAAGTCTTCGAAGTCCTGGTCTTCCAACTGGATGATGTCATAATCCACATACTTCTTGAAGAGGTCTTTCAAAAGCGCTCTCTTGCGGTCTTCATTCACCATCTCAGCCACCAGCCGAATAGAGCGTTCTCTCTTACTGAACGACTGGTAGAGGAAGGTGATGGGACTGGAGAAGGCGTCTACCCCTGAAAGGACATAGTCTCGTTTATCATAACCCAGATCTTCGATCTCACGTTGGATCTCCTCTAGGTCGCGCTCTGAGATGATCTCTACCATGGGAAGATTGACAACGAGTTTGTCCAAGAAGAAGATCTTCTCCAACACACTCCCTTCAAAGTCCATTGGAATACCATAGGAAATGGTCTCATAGCCGATAGCCCCAACCAGTAATGTATCTCCCCGTTGCATCAACAGGATGAAATTACCATCCGAATCGCCAAAGGTCCCGCTTCCGGTCTTCTTGTTGACCGCCATCATAGTGACCAGTTCTTTTCCGTCAATGGCGTCCACCACTCGTCCTTTCACCCTGACCTCTCCGGTCTGGGCTTTGCTCAGAAGAAGAGCAAAAAGGAACAGTGTAGATAAAGCAATTCTCATGGGCTGAATCAAGGGTCAAAAGATATGCCATTCCATTGAGTCCAGCCTTCATGCGAGGCATGACGTGTATATTCGCAGCATGAAAACGACCCACCTCTTTTATCTCGGCCTACTGATCATCTCCTGCACCGGGAACGTCACCACTACGGATGGAATTCCCCAGCTTAAAGCTGACATCCAATACCTCGCATCCGATGAGTTGGAAGGAAGGGATACCGGCACTGAAGGCGAGGCCAAAGCCGCTGATTACATCGCAGGTCGTTTCAAGGACATGGGAATCAATGGTGGTGGAGAGAATGGCAGCTATTATCAGACCTTCACTTTCACTGGGTCACCTGCGTTGGATACGAATAACAGAGTGAGCTTGGATGGCTCTATCATACCTGATAGCAGCTATTACCCGCTGAACTTCAGTGGAAGCGGGAATCTGAAGGCCATGGAGGTGGTGGATCTCGGCTATGGTATCCATGCTCCCGAGCTTGGTCAGGAGGATTATAAGGATAAGGCCATCCTAGGTCTTGCAGTTGTCATTGATATCTCATCGCCTGATGGCATCCACCCCCACTCGGCCTATCTGGCCTATCATGACCTGAGGGATCGAGCTGAAAAGGCAGAAGAAGCAGGGGCAAAAGCCATTCTCTTTTACACGGATGACCCGACTGCTGAGGCTCCCTCAAAGACCTTGACCGAGAACGTCAACAGTCTGGATGTCCCTGTGATCTTCGTTTCTCGCTCACTCAAAGGGCTGAAGTCCATCGATCTGGACCTCGGGATAGACCGACCTAAGTTGGAAGGAAAGAATGTCTTGGCCTATATGGACAATGGCAAGCCCGAGACCATCGTCATCGGTGCACATTATGACCACCTCGGATACGGTGGAAATGGAAGCCTGCACAGAGGTGAACGCGCC
Organism: Bacteroidota bacterium; assembly: GCA_027621335.1. Classification (GTDB taxonomy): domain Bacteria; phylum Bacteroidota; class Bacteroidia; order Flavobacteriales_D; family JABDKJ01; genus JABDLZ01. The sequence continues at coordinate 7,971 of JAQCAN010000083.1, read as the reverse complement.
ATACATAACGGAGCGGATGACAATGCCAGTGGGGTGGCCGCCATGCTGCAGATCGCCCACGACCTGAGAAATCGGCCTATTTCCTATAATGTCCTATTCATGGGCTTCTCTGGTGAAGAACGTGGACTCTTGGGGTCCAACCATTGGGTGAAGCACTCCACCATACCCTTGGAGAATGTGGCCTACATGCTGAATATGGACATGGTCGGTCGATTGGATACGGCCAACAACAAGCTCAGGGTGAACGGAGTAGGGCCCTCCCCTTCCTGGGATTTCATTGGAGACTTTGAAGTCAACGGGTTACGAGCCGTTACCACGGAATCAGGGACGGGACCTTCCGACCATATGAGTTTCTACCTCTCCGATGTTCCTGTGCTGCACTTCTTCAGCGGTAGCCATGAGGATTATCATAAACCAAGTGATGATGAACCGCTTATAAACTATACCGGTATTATGTCGATCGTGGCCTACTTAGAAGGCATTATAACCGAGGTCGATGATGATGGGGAGATCGCCTTCACCAAGACCAAGGAGGAGAAAAAGGAAGCGGCCAATTTCAAAGTGACATTGGGAATCGTTCCAGATTACTTGTATGAAGAGAAAGGCATGCGCGTGGATGGTGTGAGTGAAGGGCGTCCGGGGGAGAAAGCCGGACTTATGAAAGGGGACATCATCATAGGTATGGGAGAGCGCAGCGTGAATGATATCTATGCCTATATGGAAGCCTTGAGCAACTTCAACGCTGGCCAGCAGACCATCGTCAAGGTGATCAGGGAGGGGCAGGAGGTAGAGTTATCCGTAACTTTCGACTGATGGAAGAAGAATCATCCGTAGGCGTCATAGGAAGCGGGAGTTGGGCCACAGCCTTGGTCAAGATACTGACTCAGAACATCAAAGAACTACACTGGTGGGTAAGGGATGAAGAGCAGATCAAGGCGATAGAATTGCTCGGTCATAACCCGAAGTACCTGAGCGGAGCCAGTCTGGACGTCTCCCGACTCCGCATGGAACCAGACCTGCACAAGGTCATAGAGCGCTCCGAGATCCTCATCATGGTGGTCCCTTCGACCTACATCTACTCCGTCTTCCGAGATGTGAAACAAGAGGAACTCGAGGGAAAATGGCTCTTTTCCTCGGTCAAAGGCATGGTGAGTGAATTCGACATGGTGCCCGCCAAATTCTTCCACAAGAAATTCGAGATGCCCTATAAGAACCTGGGTATCATCTGCGGTCCATGTCATGCGGAGGAAGTGGCCATGGAGCGCCTCTCCTACCTGACCATCGCCAGCAAGTCCGAGCGCAAGGCCAAGTACCTGGCAGAGATGCTGGAGTGCCGCTACATCAAGACCCACGTGAGCGATGATGTCATAGGCAGTGAGATCGCCACAGCCATGAAGAACGTCTTCGCCATCGCCAGTGGAATATGCCATGGACTGGGTTATGGAGATAACTTCCAAGCGGTACTGGTCTCCAATGCCATACGTGAGATGGAAGTCTATCTGGATGCCATCAAACCCCTGCACCGTGATGTGAAGTGCAGTGCCTATCTGGGCGACCTATTGGTAACGGCATACTCCAACTTCAGCCGTAACCGGAACTTCGGTTCGATGATCGGAAAAGGGTATAGCGTGAAGACCGCCATGCTGGAGATGAACATGGTGGCCGAAGGGTACTATGCCGTGAAGAGCTTGGTGGCCATGAACGAGAAGTACAACCTCGACCTTCCTATCACCCGAGCGGTGTATCGCATCCTGTATGAAAAGAATGCGCCCAAGATGGAAATGTTCATCTTGGCCGATAAACTCTCCTAAGGAAGCGAACATCTATAAAGGCCTATCTTTGCAGCATGAAATTGGTTCTCCTCACTATTGGATTAATGGCTTTAGCTTTTGCCGGCATCGCTATCAAACTCCTTGTAAAGAAGAATGGAGAGTTCAGCGGGACTTGTGCAAGTAATAGCCCATTCTTGAATAAAGAAGGTGAGCCTTGCAGCTTCTGTGGCGCCCAGCCTGAAGAAAAATGCAAGAAGCCTGAAGTGGCTGCCTGAGCGATTCCTTTCAATTCGATTCAGCGAATCGCCCTGTCCCTTTTTCCTTCATGACGCCATTGTCATCGTAGATAAGATAGACGTCCAAGTTCTTTCGCTCAGCGAAGTCCAACGCCTTCTCAGTTCCTAAGACCATGCAGACGGTGGCATAGGCATCGGCCAAGGCACAGCTTTTTGTGACCACAGTCGCGCTCAGCAAGTTATGCGTCACTGGATATCCTGTCTCAGGGTCGATGGTGTGCGAGTAGCGTTTTCCTCCTCTCATGACGGCCTTCCTGTAATTCCCAGAAGTGGCGAGTGATTCATCCTCCACCTGTACCTCTTTGATCAAGCTGCGCTCCCCATCCTCTATTGGACGGTCTATGCCGATGTTCCATGCCTTTCCATCAGGCCGGACACCATTGGCCCTGACCTCACCTCCTATCTCCACCATGTAATCCGTGATGCCCTTATCTTCAAGGATCTCAGCTATGACATCAACGCTGTAGCCTTGGGCGATGGCGTTGAAGTCCAGCTGCATCCCTCGCGGAAGAATGAAAAGTTTCTCAGGACCCACTTCAGCGAGGACCACATCGAAGCCCCCTATCATGATGGCTTCTCGAAGCGAATCCACATCAGGCACATCCTCAGAATCCGGAGAGACGGCTCCGAATCCCCATGCTTTGATCAAGGGGTAGATGCTCGGGTCGAAGGCGCCCTTGGATTCTTGGAAGACCTTCTTGGCCAACTTGAAGACCTCCATGAAATACACATCATTCCTAGGCATAGCAACCATGCTGTCCGTTCTCGCGTTCACTTGGCTGATGAAGGAATCAGGACGCCAGAGCGATAAGCTCTCATCAATACCATTCAAGGCATCGGAGACTTCTTGGGAGAGATCGACCGCATTAGGCCCATGGTACTTGATGCTGAAGGTGGTGCCTTGGGCTTTTCCAGCTAGCTGGAAAGGCTCTTCCTTTTGAGCACAACTGAAAAGCGTGGCGGCTACAATGAATGCTGCTAATACCCTCATGCCGTGGTCTCTCCATCCCCCATTTCACCATAGACCTCATTCACAGCTTCCCATAACTCCACCTTATTCCCTTCAGGATCCATGATATGGACGAATTTCCCGTATTCGAATTCTTCAATCTCATCCACAATCTGAACGCCTTCGGCTTTCAGCTCTTTGACCAGAGCATGGAGATCCTCCACCCTATAGTTGATCATGAAACTCGCCTTGGAAGGCTCCATGTAATTGGTGTCCTCCTTGAAGGTGCTCCATTGCAGGTAGTTCTTCTCCTCAGGTTTTTCTGCATTCCTGAATTCGAAGGTGCTGCCGTACTCATTGGTGACCAATCCAAGGTGCTTTCCATACCATTCGCGCGTGGCATCAGGATCTTTGCATTTGAAGAAGATCCCTCCTATGCCTATGACTCTCTTTTTCATTTCATCAGGTATTTAATGAGCTTGTTCTTCCAACCGGAATAAGGTACATAGCGCACAGGGACATCCAGCCACGTGCTATTTCGTACCCAGCTCTGATAATGGCTGAAGGTATCGAAACCCTTCTTTCCATGATAGCTTCCCATGCCGCTGTTTCCAATTCCACCAAATGGCATTTCCCCATTGGCAAAATGAACCAAGCAATCATTCAGGCAGCCTCCTCCGAAGGCTATGCGCTCGGTAATTCGCTTCTCCAGAGCCCTGTCCTTGGAGAATAGATAGAAGGAGAGCGGTTCTGCATTCCTTTCTATCTTCTCTATGAGTTCCACCTCATCCCTCCAAGACAAAAAAGGAAGAATGGGCCCGAATATCTCCTCCTTCATCACTGCGCTATCCATAGCGGGCTCATCAATGAGATGAAGCCCAAAGTGCAATGTCTCTTTGTTCTTACTGGACGTGTAAAAAGCATTCTGCCCTTCCAACAAATGCTCCAATGCCTCAAAACGGGATGTGTTCACGATACGCCCCATACCCTCTCCATCTGAATAGGCTTTTTCAAAAGCTTTTGCTTCTTTCTGGCAGCATTTCAGCAACTCTGCCTTGATGCTTTCATGCGCCCAAACATGGTCCGGGGCGATGCAGGTCTGGCCTGCATTGAAGCATTTGCCCCAGATGATTCTTCTAGCAGCCACCCCGATATCTGCAGTGGAATCCACAATTACAGGATTCTTACCCCCCAATTCCAGAGTCACAGGAATCAGATGCTCCGCAGCTGCGGAATAGATGAGCTTGCCCACCCGCTTGCTCCCTGTGAAGAAGATGTGTTGGAAGCTCTGGCCATGGATAAGCTCAGGAATGATGTCCTGATCCTCAATGGCGATACAAGAGGCCCATTCTTCAGGCAGGGCTTCTGTCACTACGATGTCAATGACCTTCGCAGTCTCAGGGGTCTGCAAGGGCAGTTTTAAGAGGGCCGTATTCCCAGCTGAGATCGCGGCCACCAAAGGCGTCAGAATCAGATTGAATGGATAGTTCCAGGGTCCAAAAATAAGGACCTGTCCCAATGGACGGGGAATGACCTTACTCGAAGCAGGCGCTAGAGCCACTGGACTTGGAACCCGCTGAGGATGCATCCATTCCTTCAACCAATGGAGGCTATGCCCTATCTCTTGAAGCACGATTCCGATCTCTGAGGAATAGGCCTCAAAACTCGGTTTATTCATATCCGCTTTGAGGGCGGACATGATAGCCTCCTCATGATTCTGAATGGACGAACGCAGGTCCTTCAAGGCTTTTTTCCGTGCTGCATAGGAGCGGGTCTTCCCCGCTTGGAAGAATTCCTTTTGCGAGTGTAAACAATCTCCTGCGTGTTCTTTGCTGATGGCCATTCGGTCAAATATCGTAATAAGGAATCTTGGGGGAGTATCCCTGCGCTACTCTGCGCTTTTTCAAACACTGAGGCGTAAAGGGATTTCATTTGCAGAATCTACTTGCAGGCTATATGTGAGATAGATTGCCATTGGAAAATCGCCTTATTCAATCGCCACTTTCTCAGAGAACATCCTCCCGTCACGGCTGGTGATGATCAAGGTGTAGAGGCCAGGAGGGGATTTGATTTTATTTATTTGAAGTTTGAGGTTAGCTCCCATATCAGGACTTGAATTCAACCTCAAATCTTCAAACCTCAAATAAACAACCTGCCCCTTCATATCTACCAGACTCACCCTCTCTACCTGAACGCCTGAAGGTAAGCGGACACTGAGCTGAGTCGATTGCCCGACTGTGCCGCCAATGGGCAGCCTCCTTTATGAAGCGGCAGCAAAGGATAGTCAGCCCCTTGTGGTTCGGACAGGTCCGCCCAGGCGCCCACACAAAGACTATGAATCAACTACGCTCTAACAACCTGAATCCCTGCCCATGCACATTCACGATCTCAAGGCGATCATCTTCTTTCAAATGCTTACGCAGCTTGGTGATATAAACGTCCATGCTACGGCCATTATGGTAGGTGTCATCGCCCCAGATCTTCAATAGCGCCTCTTGACGGTCCAAGACCTCATTCTTATGCTGAACCAGCAGCTGCAGCAATTGGCTCTCCTTGGTGGTGAGTTTGATCTCCTTCCCCTCTAGATCTAAATGATGCGTATCAGGGTCGAAGGTGAACTTACCTAATGAAGCAGGACCTGAGACCTCATTCTCCTTTTCAGGCATGCTGCGCTTCAAGATGACCTCCATGCGCATCAAGAGCTCCTCCATACTGAAGGGCTTGGTCATGTAATCATCCCCTCCAGAGCGGAAACCTTCCAGCGTATCTTCCTTCATGGTCTTCGCAGTAAGGAAGAGGATGGGGATATCACCATCCATTTTTCGGATGTCCTTGGCCAAGGTGAATCCATCCTTCTTCGGCATCATAACATCCAAGATGATGAAATGATGGCCTCCTTTGCGGAAGCGTCTCCACCCGGCTTCGCCATCCCGTTCGAGCTGGACATGATAGCCTTTCACAGTGAGGTATTCCTGGAGCAATAACCCGAGATTTGGGTCATCTTCCACCAAGAGGATCTGTATGTCCTTATGCTCTTTCATAGGGCAATTCTATGCTGAAGGTAGAGCCTAACTTCCATTCACTCCTGAGCAAAACGCGTCCTCCGTGTTTCTCCACTATGGCCTTCACATAGCTGAGCCCCAGCCCAAAGCCTTTCACGTCATGCGTGTTCCCTTTCGGCACTCGGTAGAGTGTATCGAAGACCTTCTTCTGATCCTCCGTCTTGATGCCGATGCCCTGGTCGGTGATGTCTATCCTGAGTACATGTCCAATGCTGGTTGTTACAACTCTGATCTTTGGCCCTGTAGGGCTGTATTTCAAAGCATTATCGATAAGATTCCCAATGACATTCCTCAGATGAGCTGCATCTATTTTCAGCAGGGATGGTGCAGCCTGAAAGTCCTTCTCCACTAAGGCTTCTCTTTCTTTGAACTGAAGGGAGAATCGGTCCAAGGCCTCCTCGATGAGCACATGGATATCTTCCTCACTCAAATTGAGCTCCAAGGTGCCACGGTCCACCACGGCCGAGCGTAGGACATTCTCCACCAAGCTGCCCAATCGCTTGTTCTCCTCGCGTATCATCCCCACATAGCGGTCCATGGCCATGCCCGAGCGCTTCATGTCCGGATCGCTGAGTGCTTCGCAAGCCAAGGAGATGGTGGAGACAGGCGTCTTCAACTCATGGGTCATGTTATTGATGAAATCATTCTTGATCTCGGACACTCTCTTCTGCCTGAAGATGATGGCCACCGTGAAGGCAAAGGCCGCCATGATGAGCAGGATGAATCCTCCAGAGGTGAGCACCAAGGGGGTCAAGCTCGCCTTCACATAGCTCCGCTCCTCTGGGAAATCCACGTGCAGGTAATAAGGCTCTGAAAGGATGTCATTGGCAAAGACTCTGACTCTATACTTGGTCTTGGACAGGGCTACCAACTCTTCCATTGCATCATCAGCATCATGGATGATGGGTCGCCCGAAACTATCGAAGATGGCCGAACGGCTTTTGGTGTCAATGCCATAAGCACGCATGACTCTGTCCACATTCTCCTGCAGCTCCTGATGATTAAGCCGCTCGGGCAGAGGGAGGAGAAACTCGAAGCTGAACATGTCGTTCACCATCTCACGCATCACCCTTCCTTGGGATTCCATCTCTACGCCCACTTGACGCCTGAAGTCATTGGTCAATTCCCCGGTGTTGTCGTATTCCCTGTAGGTGCTATAGCTGAGTTGGATCTCCCCATCCTCGGTGCGAATGATGGTGTCCTTCATATAGAAGCCATGCTCCTTATCCCAGCCCGTGGTGAAGACCCGCTGAATGCTGTCCAAGTGCTCCAGGTTCTTCTTCTGCTCTTGACTTTTAAGCAAGCGCTGCTTGGCCTCTTGCCGTTGGAGCTCCTCATCCACTTGCACCAAGGCCGTATTGGCTGTGTACCTGAATTGGGCTTCTTTGAGGGTGATGGAATTCTGGAAGAATTGGTATTGGATGGCCACTAGCCCGAACATGGCTATCATCATAAGGCCTATCACTGCGAATATCCAGTACTTCTTCATGAGCTATCTCATCAAAAGTAAGGCAGCTACGGCCCTGTAAGGATTGGCTTAACCTTTTTTAACAGGGATCGGGATACGCATGAAAACTAGTGTAGGCTCTTCAATTCTGCGTCTTCCGCTCTTCCAATAACCTTGGCAGCACAATCTTGAACCAAGCCGTGTAGTACTTTGGATGGGTGTCCGTGTCCTTCTTTGGCCCTGTGTCTGATTTTGGAGGTCAACCTCTACTACAATTCGACTTACTTTCGGTATTCTTCATCAGTTTTTAAATCCACCAAGTGCACACTATCTTCCGTTAGCACCTTGCGCACTAGTCTCCTCACTATTCGTTCTCTTTGATCGAACAGTTCGGATACTTCGAGTGTGTCACCTTTCTGATTGTATGTCCAGTATTCGCTGGTTG
>JAQCAN010000082.1 GCA_027621335.1 Bacteroidota bacterium | reverse complement strand
GGAAAGCTGAGGGATGACCTCTCCCTGTTCATCCAAGAACATATCCCTATGGGCCGCCTTGGGGGCCTTCTCTCGGAAGTCCAAGGCATCCAAGTCGCCCTCAGCCGTGCGGATGATGGCGAAGCCCCCTGCTCCGATGTTCCCTGCAATAGGATAGACCACCGCCAGGGCGAATTGGGTAGCAATGGCAGCGTCATAAGCATTGCCTCCTGCCTTCAGGATATTGATACCCACCTCAGAAGCGAGGGGATGGGCGGAGACCACGCAGCCTTGCTTTGGGATTGCGATAAGCTCCTCGGAACTGGCTTTATCGGAATCATAAGCTGAGTTACAGCTCAGACTTAGAGTGATGAAAAGGAGGAAGCGAATTTTCATGGCTTCTAAGATAGACCTTCACTCGTTCGGACGGATTTACGCTTCAGGGTGGCTATTTCTTGCGAAGGATTTCAGGAGACTGCTTTGTACTGATGATGGCCATCACTTGGATTTCTTTCTTCTTTTCGATGTAAAGCACCTTGTAATCTCGTACAATTATCCTTCGATATTCAGGATTGATATCATCGAGTTGATATTGCTTGCTGAAACGGATGGTCTTGGGAGCTTCGAGTAGATCTCTTATCACATTGTTAGCCCCTTGGACAGATTTCTTCTTGTAATAAGCGTGAATAAACTTGAGTGCTTTCTTGGCTTCGTCAGCCCAGATAATCCTTTGCACAGTCATCACCAGTTGGCAGATTCTTTCTCCAAGTCTTCTTGAGTAGTGTACTTGCCTGCAGCTATTTGCTTTTCAGCTTTGGCAAGTCGCTTGTCATAGGCCGCTTTAGTCAGTGGCTTCCCTTCTACAGTATAACCGACTACCATCTCTTTTTCGAGCATCTTCTCTATCTTCTCAAGTAATGGCCCATTGTTCACTCCTAGAAGCTTCTGGACAAGACTCAACTTGGCTGCCTGTAAGTCTCTTTCTCCTGTTCTCATTGCTTTCAAATTTACTGATTCCATGGTTAAGCCACAGCGGATAGAAGTGTCATTCAAAGCCAGCAGTTCCCAATGGGGGATTTCTATGTCTGAACTAGTTAGGAAGCTTGAAGGCGATAACTTCTCAATTCAAGGAGATGAACAGCATCTGAGTGATAAGGATCTTCAGGATTAATTATAGGTCATTAATTTGGCTCCAATGGCAAGGTGTTCATCTCCGACCTCCAAGGCTTTGTCCGTTCCGTATTCAGATGCCAGGCAGGATAGTGACCGTTCAAGGGATTTGAGGGAATGGTCAGTATAAGCGAGTCTCATTTGCCCAGCGAAAGATCGGTGCGCTTTATCGCTTCTCCTTGAGTGAACACTCTTCCTGCTTTGATGTCATTCTCTGACTTCATTGCCCGTTGGGTGAGTTTTTCTTTCATTGAGCTGTCAAGACTTTTCTTGCTCAACAGCGTCCTGATAGCTTTTAGGATACTCGTGTCGGACTCCCGCTGGATAAATTCGATCAACTCATGTCTTATTTCTGTTGCTCGACCCATTCCTGTTTAAATATTTCTCATTTGCTTACTATGTTGCCTTTTATTCGGCCACGAGGAAGGTGAGAACCTTCGCTATCAGATACAAAGAGGCTTTTTCCGGACCTAACGGAAACCTGGACGTACGCTGGTTTGGATATTACAGATGACTAGTGCTGGTTAAGCATGAACACAAGCATTCCTTCTCAATTCAAGAAGATGAACAGCATCTGAGCGATTAGGATCTTCAGGATCAAGGCGATGGGGAAGATCATCGTGAATCCGAAATTAGGCAGGCGACTGCCTGAGCGTTCCAAGGAGAAATCCAAGATGGCCGGCTGGTTGGAGACCATGCCCATCAAAAGGCCAAATGGCTTTTTCATCCATTTATAGCCGATATACAGAGCCGCAAAGGCCGTCCCAATGCTGATGATGCCCGAGGCCAAGATGATCCACAAGCTCTCTATGCTCAGGCTGGTGATGAGCGCACTTCCTGATTTGATGCCCAAGGATGCCAAGAGCAAGATGAGCCCGATCTGCTGCAAGGTGACATTGGCCCCATAAGGCAGGGACCAGACCACGTTTCCCGTCCTTCTGAGTCCTCCGAGAAGAAGGCCTATGATCAAGGGGCCTCCGGCATAACCGAGTTTGAAGGAAATGCCTGGCCCAAGGTCGAACTGCACATTCCCAAGCAAGAGCCCCAAGCCCATCCCTATCCCGAAGCTGAAGAGGTTCAAGCGGCTGGACTGGTGGTAGCTGTCCCCAAAGAGCTCTGAAAGTTCCTTTAGGTCCTGCCTTCGCGCCATGAAGCGGATTCGGTCCCCCAACTCCAATATGGTGTCCCCTTTGGCCAGCATCTCCACATCCCCCCTGCGTATGCGGGTGATGATGGCATTGAAGCGCTCATCCAGGTTGAGCGAGGCGATAGTCTTCCCGGCCACCATGGGGTTGGAGACGAAGATCATCTTGGTGTCAAAAGCCCTGCTGTCCTTGGAATGAGGCATTTTCACTCGTTTCCCGAAGGTCTCGATGGCGGCATTCAGGTCATCTTCACTCCCCACTAGGATAATCTTATCCCCCAGTTTGAAATTGGTGCTCCAGTTGATGAGTCCAAGTCTATCATCTTGAAGGATGCGCCCGAAGTTCACGTTCCAGTCATAGCCAGAGATCACATCCCTGAGGTCTCTTCCGCACACTTCCTTATTGGTGATCTCTATCGCACAGCTGGTCAAGGTCTCATCCAGCGGATAGACCTTTCGCCACTTGCGAGTCTCTTCTTTGAAATCGATTTTCAAGAGTTTCTGCACCCATACGATGGCGATCATGCCCCCCAACACACCCATAGGATAGGCAAAACTGTATCCGATGACGGATTGCTCTGCGAGTAGCTCAGCTTCTTTGGATGTGAAATTCCCATTGAAGTAATCCAGCAATCCCGCCAAGGCGGCCGTGTTGGTGGTGCTTCCTGCGTAAATGCCCGTGGCCATGGCCGAGCTGAAATCCATGAGGTACCATAGCCCGGCCGTAATGAGTCCTGTAAGAAACAGGGTTCCAAAAATGAATCCGAAATCCTTCAGTCCTTGCTTACGGTACATCTCAAAGAAGGCAGGCCCCGAGCTCAATCCCACAGAGTAGACGAAGATGGCCAGTCCCAGCTGCAGGACGACATCGGGAATCGAGAATCTGACGTCTAGGGCTCCAATGAGCAAGCCTGTGAAGAGCACCGCTGATACGCCTAATGAGAATCCGCGGATCTTCACATTGCCCACCGAATAACCGATGGCAGCGACCACAAAAAGTAGGACGAGAGGATTGTCGACAAGGAGGTCTTTCATAGCAGGGTGCAAAGGTCAGAATATCCACTGAGTGACCTAGGGAATACGGGAGAATTAAGACAAACAGAATATGGCCCTTACATCCAGGTAAAGACCGAGACCGGAAGGGCCAAGAAGAGCATGGAGACGAGGATGGAGATGAGCATGAGTTTCCAGATCCACTTCAGCCAAGTGGCGAAAGGAATTCCACCTATGGCCAAGATGCCCATGGTGACTCCGCTGGTGGGAATGACAAGGTTGAAGAGTCCATCTCCCAGCTGATAGGCGAGGACCGCGGTCTGTCTGGAGATGCCAAGCAAATCGGCCAAGGGGGTCATGATGGGCATGGTGATGGCCGCTTGACCTGAACCGGAAGGGATGAAGAAATTGATAAAGCCCTGCACGAAGAACATGAGCTGGATACTGATGAATTTGGGCAATTCACCGACCTGCTCGGAAAGGGCGAAAAGCATGGTGTCGATGATGTGCCCGTCTTCAGCAATGACCAGTACGGAATTGGACAAGGCGATGATCAATCCTGCGGGGAGCAGGGCTTTGGCCCCTGTGTAAAAAGCGGTGATAGCTGACTCTGTGCTCTGTCGACTGATGATGCTGGACAGGATGCCCAGGCTCAAGAACAGCGCGCAGATCTCGGGAATGTACCAGTCCAACTTCACGGCTCCATACATCACCAGGACGAGGGAGAGCAAGAAGAGGAGGAGTATGCCTTTTCTCCGACCGTCCAAGTGCTGTTCTTGGACCTCAGTAGCATGGGCCGAATTGGTCCCGTAGAATGGAGCTATCCGCCCTTTATCCAATGAACGCGCATAGCTGAGGACGAAGGTGATTCCAATCAGCGTGAAGGCTGTCCAGAGAAATAGTCGGTATTCGAATCCACTGAAAATCGGGAGCTCCGCGATACCTTGGGCTATGCCTACAGTGAAAGGATTGAATGCGGCCCCTGCAAATCCCATTCCTGCCCCCACGAAGGGGATGGCCACGCCCACAATGGCATCATAGCCCATGCTCCTTGCCAAGGGCAGAGTGATGAGCACAAAGACCAAGGTCTCCTCGCTCATACCGAAGGTCATTCCGGCCAATGAGAAGATGCTCATCAACAAAGCGATGATCCAGCCTTTGGAGGAGGGACTTCTCTTGGCCTTTGCCAAGACTTTGAACAAAGCCGCATCGATAGCTCCAGTGGCCGTCAACATCTGGAACGCACCACCGACCAACAATACGAAAGCGATGATATGGGAGGCCTTCACAAAGCCTTCGAACGGAGCCCTGAGCAGGTCGCCTATGCCTTGTGCATCGGAGCCGATCTCGCTATATGTGCCAGGAACGACCAAGAGTCTTCCATTGACTTCTTCTCGCAGGAACTCACCCGCTGGGATGAGCCAGGTCAGAAGGGTGAACAGTAATAGTATCATCGAGATGATGACCAGTGAATCAGGAGCTTTGAGTTTGGAGAAATCAGGCATAGATCCGGTCCAGCTATTGGGCTTTTAAATTGTGTCGAATTATGAGGACGAATTAGGGCAAACTCAAGCTCGGGTCTTCCAACTATCCGTTAATATTATTGGATTTCCATGCCCTTACTGAGGGTTTGATTCCCTTTCTGATCAGCGAACGTTCAAAGATAGGCCTGATAATCCTAGCGGATTACCAACGAGGAAGACTTGTTGACGGCCTTCCGTTGAAGACAATCAATCTCGGGTTAGTACTGTTCGAACATAAAGGATTTCAGGGCCTCGAACTCAGCAGGCGTATCGTGGAAGAAGGCAGGTTCTTCATCTAATTCGGCTAGGCGCTCAGGGATTGGAAAGTCCTGAATAAGAGGTTTCATGACCGGCAGGAATTTGGCTGGATGGGCGGTCTCCAGAAGGATGCCATGTTCCCCTTCTCCAAGGGAATCCTGCAAAGCCAGATAGGCCACCGCTCCATGCGGATCCATAACATATCCAGTGCGACCATGAACTTCCTGAATACATTCCTTGGTCTGTTCATCTGTATAGGCGAAGCCTTGGACGTCCTCGATCATTCTAGCGTGCTCTCCGGAGTATAGATCCAACATCCTCTGGAAATTGGAAGGATCGCCTACATCCATGGCGTTGGAGATGGTAGGGACGGAAGGCCTTGGATTGAAAATACCGCTGTTCAGATATTCGGGTACTATGTCGTTCACATTGGTGGCCGCGATGAAGCGATGAATCGGCAGTCCCATGTGCTTGGCCATGAGTCCAGCCGTCATGTTCCCGAAATTTCCTGAGGGAACGGCCACGACCAATTTTTCTTTTTGTTCAGCCTGCGCATAGGCATTGGCATAGTAGAACATCTGAGGAATGAGACGGCTGATGTTGATGCTGTTGGCTGAGGCCAGCATGAATCGCTCGTTCAATTCCTTGTCCAGAAAGGCGGTCTTCACCATGCCCTGGCAATCGTCAAAGGTCCCCTCGACCTTCAATGCCTGGATGTTCTGTCCCAGAGTGGTCAACTGCTTCTCCTGCAATGGGCTTACTTTTCCAGCTGGGTAGAGGATGGTCACTTTGACCTTGTCGATGCCCAGGAATCCTGAGGCGACTGCACCACCTGTATCTCCACTGGTCGCGACCAAGATATGCAGCTCACGCGGCTCCTCTTTGACCAAACGCCCCATGATGGCTGCCATGAAGCGGGCCCCGAAATCCTTGAAGGCCAAAGTAGGTCCATGCCAGAGCTCCAAGCTGCTGATGCGCTCATCCACAGCCACCAATGGGGCTGGGAAACTCACGGCCGTATCGATGATGTCCCGTATCTCATCTGAACTGAAATCTGATTCCAAATAGGGTGTGCACAGCACCATGGCCATCTCTTTGAAACTCATCTCGGGCAGGTGCTCAAAAAATGAAGCCGGCAATTGAGGAATGCTTTCTGGCATGTAGAGCCCACCATCAGCTGGGAGGCTTTGGAGGACCGCGGTCCTCAGGTCGACAAATCGTTCAGGGCTCTTTGTACTGTAAAATCTCATGGTCTGGAGTCAATGATTCGGGCACCCTGCTCATCCACCTTGCTGATAAGGAGGTCTACGGACATCTGATGCTCTTCGAAGAATGAGCGCACGTTATGTTCGGCTTTCTCGGCTTCTTCTTTGCGTTCAAAAAAAGCGAAGGTCGAAGGACCTGAGCCGCTGATGTTGTAATTGATGGCATTGTTGGACATGCAGATCTCAGAGACCTCCTTCATCCATGGAATGTCCTTTTCCCGTTGAGGACCTATGACGTGGTCTTTTAAGCAACCTCTCAATAAGGCAACATCACCGCTATGGCTCGCATGAACGAACAGGGCCAGGTCCGCTGACTGTTTGATGTAAGTCTTCAAAGGCACTTCAGTTTTCAATCTGGACCTGGATTCAGAGGTCATCACTTCCACATGCGGATGGATGACTAAGATGGACAGACTTGAAAATGAGGGTAAATTGACTGCATGAAAGGGTTCCTCACTGCGCATGAGTACCGTTCCACCCCATAGCGCAGGAATGACATTGTCTCCATGGATGCCTCCGCTGGCTACAGCCTCGCTTTGCAAGGCATAGGGAGAAAGTTCCTTTTTGTTCAGGGGACTTCCCAAGAGCGCATTCACCGCCATGATGCCAGCTGCTGCGCTGGAAGCACTGGACCCCATTCCAGTGCCTAGGGCCATTCGTTTTTCTATTTCGATGTCAATGCCAATGTCTTTTGAGATCAGCCCTTTTTTCATCAAGTCATCCAAATAGATGAGTATGCCAGCTGTCACTGTGTTCTTGGTTGGGTCAAGAGGCAAGCGACCGCCATCTCCTGTGATCTTAGTGATTCTAAGTTCGGCCTGATTTGATAAAGAAGCGGTCACCAGATCCCCTTCTCCTTGGATGGCCATGCCCAGAATATCGAAACCCACGGCCAAGTTGGCGATGGTTGGAGGTGCCGTAGCTGATATGCTTTTGAGGCGATCAGACATGGTTCAGGTTCCCTAACTGGATAAGTTCGGCAAAGACTCCAGCTGCCGTCACATCAGCCCCAGCACCAGGGCCTGCGATAGTCAGCGGTCTGGTTGCATAGCGGTCGGAGTGGATGACGATCATATTATCGGTGCTGGCCAAGTTATAGAAGGGGCTGTTCTCATCCACACGTTCAAGGCTGACCTTGGCCTGACCATCCTTGTAACTCGCTACATAACGAAGTCTGGTCCCATTGGACAAGCAGTCTTTGATCATCTTATCAAAGTAATCCGCTTGTGCTTCCAGTTCTACAAAGAAACTATCCACATCAAGGGCATCCATGCAGCTCTTAGGAAGAAGAGGCTCCACGATGACGTCCTCAGGTTCCAACTTGAAACCCGCCACTCGGGCCAGGATGATGATCTTGCGTTTGATGTCATTTCCCGAGAGGTCTTCCCTAGGATCAGGCTCGGTGAATCCTAGGCTACGGGCCTCTTTGACCAATTCCGTGAAACTTCGTTCTCCATTGAAATGGTTGAAGATGTAGGACAGGGAGCCTGAGATGACGGCTTTCAATTCCTTGATCTTATCTCCACTTTCTACCATATTCCTGAGCGTGGCCAGGACTGGTAGGCCTGCGCCTACGTTGGTCTCATTCAGGAAAAAGGCATTGTTCCTACGAGCCGATGCGATGAGGGCATCATAGTCCTGCTGCGAGCTGGATGCAGCTACTTTGTTAGCCGTGCTGATGGACATGCTCTTCCCTAGGACATGTTGGTAGATGTGACGTGTTGACGGATTGGCGGTGCAATCCACCAAGACTGAATTCTCCAAGTTGTAGGCTACCATCCGCTCCGCGAAACTTTCCAAGCTGCTCTTTTCTCCCAACTCCTCCAACTGATTCTTCCAATTCTCCAAGTTCAATCCTTCACGGTCGCAGAGCATTTTGCGGCTATTGGCGATACCGACAATGCGGATGTCGAGGTGTTTCTCTCTTTTCAGGATGTGATGCTGATCTTCGATCTGTCTCAACAAAGTGCTACCTATCAATCCGACTCCTATGAGGAAGACGTGGAGCTTCACAGTTTGTTCTTGGAAGAAGGCATCATGCAAAAGATTCAGGGATTTGATTCTATCCTGTGAGTGTATGGCGAAGGTGACATTCAGCTCTGAAGAGCCTTGGGCCACCGCACTTACATTGATGCCATTCCGTCCCAAGGCACTGAATAAGCGTCCTGCCACCCCGGGGCGCTTGCGCATGCCTTCTCCCACCATGGCGATTATACAATGATCGCTTTCTATCCGTGTGCCATCCACCACGCCTTTCTCTATCTCTCTGCTGAATTCTTTATCCACTGCTGCTTTGGCTATTGCCGCTTGGTCCATGGAAATGGCGACACAGATGCTATGTTCAGATGAGGCCTGGGTGATCATGATGATGTTGATTTCATGACGTCCTAGGCATAGGAATAATCGGGCAGCTGTTCCCGGTATCCCTACCAGACCACTTCCTGCCAAGGTGAGCAGGCTCACGTTCTGAATGGAAGTCAAACCAGTCATACCTGAACCCGAGCGCACAGGGGTGTCCTCGGAAATACGACTTCCCGCTTGTTCAGGAGCAAAGGTATTCTTGATGAGGATGGGAATCTTGTTGGTCAGTGCGGGCTGTATGGTCGGAGGATAGATGACCTTCGCCCCGAAATGCGAGAGCTCCATGGCCTCCTCATAGCTCAATTCTGGAATGCTATAGGCATGACGCACGGCTCTTGGATCAGCGGTGAGCACACCATCCACATCCGTCCAGATCTCCAGTGATTCAGCCTGGGTACATGCGGCCAATATCGCAGCGGTGTAGTCTGAACCGCCTCTGCCCAAGGTCGTGGTATGACCTTCTTCCGTAGCAGCGATGAAGCCCGTCACAACAGGGACTTGGATCTTCTCATTGAAGTTTTCGCCAATCCTCTTTTTAGTCAGATCCATGTCCACTTCAGCATGTCCATACCGTTCATTGGTGACAATGAATTGCCGTGCATCCTTGAATGCGCTTACCATTCCCAGCGAAGTGAAATATCTCGAGATCATGAAGGCCGATAGTCGCTCCCCGAACGATTGGACCAAATCCAAGGTTCGTGCAGAAACTTCTTGTATCAGAAAGATTCCCCTGAGGGTCTCGCTCAATTCGTTGAGCTGAGATTCCAGTTCTAACAGAGGACTGGTCAGCATATCGGAAGAAATCAAGGCCGTCAGGGTATCCACGTGTCTGGCTTTGATCCTTTCGAAGGATTTCAGATAGGCCTCATCCCCTGACTCGGCTTGACTGGCTATTTGTATAAGATCATCTGTAGCTCCCCCCAA
>JAQCAN010000081.1 GCA_027621335.1 Bacteroidota bacterium | reverse complement strand
ACTTTGGGCAGAGGGGTCAGGAATGGGAAAGAAAAGCGGCCTTCACCTTCTTTGTTCCTGGAGAGGAAGAGGCGATATTGGAACAGACGGTCGGTGTTCGAATGCACGGTGCAGCGAGTCGAAGGTGGCCTCGGAAAAGCTTGAGGATATATGCGCGTAACGAATATGGGGAAGATGACCTTGATTACCCTTTCTTCAGCACCCTTGAAGAGGAATCCTATAAGCGCTTGATTCTCCATAACGGTGGGAATGATGAATTCATATGTAACATGAGGGATGCTGTTTCACAGTCCATTGCACGCCCTATGGATATCCTGACTATAGATTATACCCCGGCCATCACTTTTTTGAACGGAGAATCCTGTGGAGTGAATAACATCCGGGAGTTCTATGGGCATGACATGTTCGAATATCGGTTCGGGATTCCTGAGGATTCATTTGAAGCACTTAAAAGAGGCCGTTTGGAAGCTGGAGATTCATTGCTTTACAACATGTTGGAGGATTTTTTGTTGCGAATAACTCGTTGGAGAGTGATGAGCAGCTCCAGGTCTTTGCATCCATGTTGGATCCTATCTCAATGCGAGAACTCTTCGTTGCGAACATCTACCTCGGGAATATCGACTGGCTGCCCAATAACACGTATCTCTGGCGGTCAACGGACATCGCCATCTTCGGAGATACCTTGTTCAGATTCTCGCTCATAGACCTGGATAAATCCATGGGATTCTTGACCGGAGTTGAAAGCATCTCTGATAACCGTCTGGACTTCATTCTGAATGTTCAGGATAATGGCCGAGAGCAGTTGGATTGGTTTCGTGCAGCGATAGAGAATGAGACGTTCAAGACGAATTTCATCAACCGCTTTGCTGATGTCATGAACACCTATTTTCTGCCCGAGCGTTGTAGGGATATCGTTTCATCCTTCATAGAGGCTTACACGCCAGACTTCCAGGAGCACTTAGATCGTTGGAGCCGACCTGGGACCATGGAGAATTGGGAGGCCAACACCAATGTATTGGACACATTCCTTCTTATGAGAACGGCATTCCAGAGAGAACATCTTCAAGAGGTATTTGAGCTGGAAGGTCAGATGGAGGTGCATTTGGAAGTCTCCGATATGGACCATGGATTCATCCGCATCAATACGATAGGAATCAACCCTGAAACAGTCGGTGTTCCTGAGGAGTTCTCACCTTGGTCAGGAGTCTATTTCAAAGGATTGCCCATAGAGCTGGAGGCTATTCCTTACGAGGGCTATATGTTCTCCCATTGGGAAGGTGATACTGACGCACTTGAGGCGGCTTTCACCGCAGCATATTCTTTGGATAGTATCGGATTCAAAGCCTTTTTCATCACAGACACAGTGACCCCTTTGACCCCTATTCATTACTGGAATTTCAATAGCTTGAGCGAACCCTTCAACACTGTATTACCTGATAGTACCTTGATAGGAAATGCTGAATTAAGTTACCCTGGAAATGGGGAGGGATTTATGGATCTTGTGGGAGAAGGAAGCCAGACCAACCTATATTTCGATAGTCCAGCTGGTGAAGCCTTGCGGGTGCGCAACCCTAGCAATTCGCGGGAATTGCTTCTTAAAGTGCCTGCGACAGGATATACGGACATACAATTCAGCTATGTCACCAAACGTACAATCAACGGGGCCGAAATCCAGCAAGTGGAATACCAGTTAGAAGAAGATGGCCCTTGGACCATCCTTGGGTCGAATGACGTGATTCTGAATTTCAAGCTCATTTCCTATGATCTATCAGACATACCAGGAGTGGAGGATAATGATGATTTCGTCATACGAATCCTATTCTCCGGGGAAAGCGCTGATGGAGAGGAAGGGAATAACCGTTTCGACAATATCGCGGTATTTGGCTCGCCTGCTCCTCTGGTCAACAATCTTTCAGAGCATCAGAGCCAAGAAGAGAGCATCAGCTTATTTCCCAATCCCGCTGATGCCAGCTCCACACTGACCATTCAAGTCAATGAGGGAGGAATATTCCGCATCGACCTTTACTCCGTTCTTGGTGAAAAGATCGAAGAGGTTTTCGAAGGATATATACCTTCCAATGTGGCTTGGCGGATTGAGCATGACCTCAGGGGTCATGCTGATGGGTTCTATTTCTACAGAGTACTCTCGAGGGATGATGTTTGGACCCGAGAAGTGGTACTCTCCCATTAAGAAAAGACCATAGCTTCGCAAATTGTTTATGCATTCTTGTGCTGCCAGAAGTGGTGCGAAAGATGGAATTGAATTCTCAAAGAGGCATTTGATTCGAGCTTTGTTCAGATTTCAATGATGAACACAAAACCTAATTGACGCGTTATTCCAGCTGCCATTGAAATTCCAAACTGTATCTCCCTACCTCGCTTTACTGGCAGTGAACCTCATCTACGGAGCGAGTTATGTCGTGGCAAAAGGCATCATGCCTGGAGTGATCGGACCCAGTGGCTTCATTATGTTAAGGGCTCTAGGAGCTACTTCCTTATTCTGGATCATCCTTTTATTTCGATGGGAGTTACCTGAACGCAAGGATATTCTTCGTTTAGCAGTGGCTGGAGTTTTCGGAGTGGCAGTGAATCAGCTCATGTTCTTCAATGGCTTGAACCTCACCAGCGCCATGAACAGTTCCATCATCATCACCACGAACCCCATCTTGGTCTTGGTGATTGCAGCCATCGTCCTCAAGGAGCGTATCACCAGCCGTAAGGCGTTAGGAGTGGCACTTGGTTTCATGGGGGCTGTGGCGCTCATTTATCTGGGAGCACAGAATGTGGATTCCGGTAGCTCGGTCAAGGGAGACCTGTTCATCCTGGTCAATTCACTCTCTTATGCCATCTACCTCGTTCTGGTGAAACCCTTGATGAGTAAATACCGCCCCCTAACCGTTATTGCTTGGGTCTTCCTCTTTGGGATGTTCTATGTGATTCCTTTCGGATGGGCTCAGTTCCAAGCTGTGGAATGGGCCCAGCTGGTCCAAAAGGATTTTATCGGTCTGGGTTACATCGTCCTCTTCTCCACTTTCTTGGTGTACCTCCTGAACCTCTTTGCTTTGCGGTATGTGAATACCAGCGTGGTGAGTTCATTTATCTACATGCAGCCTATTGTGGCCGCCATCTTCAGTTGGTTTTTCTACAGCTTGGGAACCTATAGCAATGTGAGACCCCACTTCAGTTGGGGTATGTTAGGGGCAACGCTTTTGATCTTTGTGGGGGTCTGGTTGGTGAGCTATAAACCCATTCAAAGAGCCCCATGAACCTTATTGAAGGAGTAGTCAATTGGCGGCCCTCGGATCAGGCAAGTCTATCCCCAGCATGATCTCATGGGTCCCATTCGTATAGCCTGAAAGGTCCGTGGTCGTGAAATCATGCGCATAGGCGATATGGATCTTATTATTCCATTTCACCCCTACCATGGCCGTGAAGGCATCATTGTTCCTGAATCCACCTCCTAGCCAGACCATGTCCCTGTACATTGCCCTGATGGTCGCATCGACTTTCAAGGGAACAGGACTCACGAACTTGAACAAGAGATTGGGCTCCAAAGTGAAATCCTCATTCAGGTCATATTCATACCCTCCTGCCAACAGGAAGTGGCTTACTAGAGCACTGGACCCGGCACTGGCGGAGTTATAGATGTCCAAGTTGCTTTGGCTCATCTGAGGAATGGAGAGCCCTGCGTAATAATTGCTTCCTCTGATGAGCAGGCCGAACTTGGCATCTACGACCTTAGTGGATCGCGTGAAATTTCCAAGGGCAGGGTCATCAGCCCGTGCCAATTGGATCTTATCCGCATCGATAGTGTATTCCAACATCCCGACAGAGATGCCAAAGCCCAAGGTCGTTGTGCTGTTCAAGGGAATCCTGTAGGCATAGGACCCTTGGATTCCAATACGTCTTGTAGGGCCAAGGATATCAGTGAATAAGGACATGCCGATTCCCATGTTGCCTTCCGCCAGAGGAGCCGTTAAGCTCAAGCTATAGGTCCTAGGCGCATCAGTGATGCCCTCCCATTGGTATCGGTTCACCGAGCGTAGCTCCAGCTGCTCGCGTATTCCTGCTGTGGCGGGATTGATGACATAGTCATTCATGAAGAACAGGGAGTACTGAGCTTCTTGCTGCGCCATGACCATGCTGCTTAGGAGCATGCTGAGGAATAGGATTGGTATTCTCATCATCTGAAAATGGTTAATGGCCCCGTGATTGGATCAGGGAACAGCGGATCATTCAATTCTATCACATAGTAGTACGTGCCCACTGGCAGAGGGCTACCATCATATTCTCCATCCCATGGTTCTGGATATCCCGGAGGAGACTGGAATAGTTCGTCACCCCAACGGTTGAATACTTGGACGACCATACCAGGGAATAGCCCTACGTTGGCCAGTTCCCAGCCATTATTATAGGCATCACCATTGGGCGTGAAGCCATCAGGCACTTCTATCGTAGGATCCAGTGTGACGATGATCTCATCCGTAGCGATACAGCCATTATTGTCAATCACAGTAACGATGAAGGTGGTCGTTCCTTGGTTGATATAGATGGGGTTTGGGCTTGATGGATTATCAAGATTCTGAGGGGGGAACCAGCTGAAAGACGAGGCATCGCCCCACGTTGGGTCTCCACCGAGGACTACTGCTTCATTGACGAAGCTGGTGATGTCCTCGCCCGCATCCGGCATTGGAAGTAAAAGGATATCAAGTATCAGCGTGTCTCGGTCGATGCAGGCCCCATTGCTCACAGTGAGAACGATAAGATCCGATTCGGTAGTTGCCTGGAATGTGGTGCTCACTTGGTTGGAGAAGGGCGTTCCGTTCACCAAGGACCAAGAATAGTCCACACCTTCCGAGCTACCTGATCCATCTAGATCAATGGCCTCTCCGTTGCAGATTGGAGGATAAGTCCCGGCATCAGCCATGATATCCAGAATAAAGCCTACAGTAAAGGGTGCTGAGGTGATACAGTCGTTTTCATCTGTGATGGTGATGGTGTACTCTCCAGGAAGAATATCTTGCAGATTCTGGTCGTTGGAAGTGAAGCCATCAGGTCCGTTCCACGAAACCGCGAAGTCAGGAGTCCCACCGTTTATGCCCACATCGATCGAACCATCGGGGCTGTTCTGACAGAACGCCTCTTGAATGCTCTGGGCTTGAACCGTCAATTCAGCGGGCTCCATTAGGGTCACGCTGAGAGCAAGAGGACAGTTATTGTCATCGGAGAGGGTCAGATCATAGGTGCCGGCCACCAATCCAATCAGGTCTTCTTGCGTAGATAAGAATCCACTTGGACCATTCCATTCCCAGGTGTATCCGGGTGTTCCGCCAGTAGTGCTTAGGGAGATGGAGCCTGAGCCATCTTGAAAGCAATCCAGATCTGTACTGAGCAAGTCCAGCACCTCTAAAGCAGTGGGTTCGCTCAGGCTTATCAATGTGTCCAAGGAGCATCCCAGATCATCCGTGATGGTCAGGGCATAGTCACCAGCGGCAAGATCGCTCAGATCCTCAGACGCTGAACTGAAGGCATCAGGGCCATTCCAAGCGAAGCCATAGCCAGGGTTACCCCCGCTGACATCCAGAGTGATGGTCCCATCCTCCAAGTCGTTGCAGCTGATGTCTGTTCCTACCAAGTCGATGGCCATGACCTGCTGCACATCCAAGGTATAGGTCATGGCGAAGGGACATCCATTTTCGTCCAGGACATCTACCAGGTACTCTCCTGGGGCAAGATCTGTAAGGTCTTCATCAGCGCTGATGAAGCCATCAGGACCCATCCAGTTGTAGACGAGGGTGCCTGTTCCACCTGTCATCTCCAAGTCTATGCTTCCGTTGTCCAAACCGACACATGAGGGGTCGGTCAAACTGACCGCAGCGGCCAAGGTGTCGGGATCGGTCAAGATGATATCCGAGGTGGCAATACAGTCGTTCTCATCTGTCACGATGAGTGAATATACCCCCTCTGCCAGATTGATAAGGTCCTCCAGTGATGAGGTGAATCCGTCAGGGCCGGTCCATGAATAGGTGTAGTCCAAGGTACCACCACTGATTTCCGTATCAATGCTACCGTTAAGGTCGCCATTGCACAGGTTCTGGGTCGGAGCAGTTGTAACGACCAAGAGGGCGGGTTCTTCCACGATGAAGTCATCGGTCAGGATACATCCCACGGCATCGGTGATAGTAACGGTATACGTTCCGGCCAAAAGGCCGCTGATGTCTCCCATGATGGAGCTGTAGCCCCCTGGACCCATCCATAGGGTATCCACACCGCCCACAAGGAGTCCGCTGACGGTGATGGAGACCGAGCCGTTGGCCTCACCGAAACAGGAAGCGTCAAAGGCTTCACCTGTAAGGGACACCTCTTGATTGAGGATTTCAAAGTCCGTCTCCGAGGTGCAACCATTTCCATCAGTCACGGTCACGGTGTACACTCCGATACCCAGGTTCTCCGCAATGGCATTGGTAGATACCGTCAACCCTCCAGCATCCGTCCAGAGATAGCTCAAATTCGAATCGCCCCCTGAAGCGCTTACTTCAATACTTCCATTGAGAAGATTGCAATTCGCATCCTCCTGGTCGACTAGGGAGATGTCGATGGCATCGTTCTCAGGCACATCGAAACTGAAGTCCTCATCACAACCATTGGCGTCTGTGATGGTCACCAGATAGTTTCCAGCCTCCAAATCGGAAATGTCCTGTGTGATAGCAGTAAATCCATCTGGACCGATCCATGCGTAAGTCCGCACTCCTATTCCGCCCAAAGGACTGAGGTCTATCGCACCGGTGAATTCTCCATTGCAGAGCACAGGCACGATGATAGCTGTTGCTGTGATGAGGGCAGGTTCTAGTACTTCATAGTCCGAACTGATGGTGCAGAGATTCTCATCGGTCAAGGTGGCGGTATAGTTTCCTCCTTCAAGTCCGGAGATGTCTTCAGTCAGCGCAGTGAAGCCATTTGGGCCGCTCCAAGACACTGTGATGGTGCCTGTTCCTCCTCCAGTGCTCAGGTCTATGGCCCCATCCACTTCACCATTGCAGGAGAGATCGGTGGTAGTGGCCGAACTGGTCAGAAGGAGCGGTTGTTCCACGCTATAATCCTCTATGAACACGCAACCAAGCTCATCGGAGAGGGTCAGGGTATAGGTCCCGATGATAAGCCCTGTGATATCCTCGGTGCTTGCTGTGAAGCCGGCAGGACCGGTCCATAGTGTGTCCACTGCCCCAGTCAAAGCGCCAGTGACGGTGACGTCAATGGCCCCATCACTGAAGCCATTGCAGCTCACATCACTGATGACGGCACTCAGTCCCGCCTCTACATTGCTGATGGAGTAACTGTCACTGACCTGACAAAGGTCTTCGTCCGTCACGGTGACTATATAGGTCCCGAAGGGGAGGTCTTGGGCCAAGGGGCCATTGGCTACGGTTATTCCTCCGGCATTGGTCCATGCATAGGTGTAGCTGGGATTTCCTCCACTGGCCGACACCTCTATTGCGCCATTGTTCAGATTGCAGTTCGCATCCACGATATCGACCAAGGTGATGGCGATTGCTGGGGACTCATTTACATTGTAATTGCCGGAGAAGGTGCATCCTTCGATATCGGTGAGGCTGAGTGTATAGTTACCCGAAAAAAGTCCATTGAGGTCTTCGAAGGCACTGCTGAATCCAGTAGGCCCCGTCCAAGTGAAGGTATACCCACCATTGCCACCTGAGACCGTGATGTCTATCGTTCCTGAATCATCGCCATTGCACAGGACTCCAACCACATTGGCCGAGACAGAGATAGGCGAAGGCTCCTCCACCTCGAATGAAGCGACACCTGCGCACCCCTGGCTATCAGTAACAGATACGGTATAAAGACCTGGTTCAAGTCCACTGATGTCCTCGCTGAAGGAGAAGAATCCATTCGGTCCAGACCAGTCAAAATCATAGCCTGCCACCCCCCCAGAGTAACTGAGATCAATAGCCCCGTCATCAAATCCGAAACAGCTGACATCAGTAATAGTGGCGGTGACCAGGATTCCTTCAGTGGGCAGTACTTCATAGCTGTCACCGATGACGCAACCATTTGCATCTGTGACACTGACGGTATAGACTCCTGCCGCAAGGCCAGTGAGGTCCTGTGAGGCCGAAGAATACCCATTGGGCCCCGACCATAGAAAGCTCAAGGACCCCACCAGCCCTGAAGCAGTGATGTCAATGGCGCCATCCATGGCATCCTCACACGTCTCATCACTGATGACGGCAGTCAGGGCACCTACACCGTCAGAGACGGTGAACGCTCCCGTCACTGCACAGCCACTGTCGTCTGAGACCGTATAGCCATATAGTCCACCATCCAATCCGCTGGCACTGTTGCTAGTCGATATGACGTTCAAGGAAGGCAGGCTGAAGATGGAGTATATGTAGTCTACAGCCACTGTTCCACCGGTCACGCTCAAGCTGACCGCCCCTATACTCAGTCCGCAGGAGGAACTGGTCACAGTGGAGATCACCTCTATCTCAGTCGCTGAATCGATGATAAAATCCGCATTGAAGGAACACAGACTTGGAGTAGTCAAAGTCACGGAGTAGGTCCCTGGCTCCAATCCATTGATGTCCTGCATGGTCGAACTGAATCCATTTGGCCCTGTCCAGGCGTAGGTTCCATTGCTGATAGCCGGAGTGACGATGAGGTCTATGGCCCCATTGCCATCCCCAGCACATATGATGTCAGTGATATCAGCAGTCAGGCTGTAATTGGCCCCATTTCCAACCACATAATCCTCCATGACTTGGCATAGGTTGGCATCGGTAACTGTAACAGTGTAGAGACCTGGAGCCAAGCCTGTTAGGTCCTGGGAGCTTGCCGTGAATCCGGACGGCCCAGTCCAAGCATAGCTCAATGTTCCGACTCCTCCTTGAACACTCAGGTCGATGCTTCCGTTCGCATCGCCAGGGCAAGATACATTGTTCACGTTGGAGTTTATGAAAATGGCCTGTGGAGCCCCAACAATGAAGCTATTCACTAAAGTGCAGCCTACATCATCGACAATGGTGACCGTGTAATCACCCGCAATCAACATGCTGATATCCTCAGAAGAACTTGTGAAGCCACCGGGCCCTATCCAACTGAAATTCAGCGGTGGAGTGAGGTCACTGACGGTGATATTTATGGCCCCATTGGCATCGGTCTGACAGATGACGTTGGTGATGGCAGCCGTTACCGATCCATTAGCATCGCTCAAGGTAAAGAATTGGAACGCGTTACATCCGTTGTCATCAGTGACCGTGAGAAAGTAGCTTCCCGCAACTAGTCCAGTAATAGTGTCATTGGAACCGATAAGAGTATTTCCAGAGTCGAACCAGCCATACTGATATCCACTTGCTGAAATTCCGCCTGTGACATTCGCTACCACTTCTCCGTCCGCTAAGCCGCAATTGGGATCGCTGATGTCCAAGGTGATGAGGATTTCATCAGGTTGGGTCAAAACAAAGCTATCACTGACCGTACATCCATTGGCATCAGTCACGGTCACGTTGTAAGTCCCTCCAGGTAGATTGCTAAGGTCTTCAAGATTGCCTATGAAACCAAGTGGTCCGTTCCAAACGAAGGAGTAGTTCAAGGTGCCGCCCTGCACGGTGATATCGATGGACCCATTGCTGTCATCCGCACAATCAGGATCCGTGATCACACTGCTCAACGTCAATTCATCTGGTTGTCCTACCTCTATGTCCAAGGTCTGCACACAGCCATTGTCATCGGTGACGGTGACGGAGTAGGTCCCGGCCTGGAGTCCTGTGAGGTCCTGATCGGTCGAGGAGAATCCCCCTGGTCCGGTCCAATCGATGGTGTAGA
>JAQCAN010000080.1 GCA_027621335.1 Bacteroidota bacterium | reverse complement strand
AACGCATGGCAGCCGGACTATCTCCGTCCACACTTCCGAAGTTACCTTGACCATTCACCAATGGGTATCTGAGCGACCAGTCCTGGGCCATTCTCACCATCGCATCATACACGGAGGAATCTCCATGCGGGTGGTATTTTCCTAGCACCTCACCAACGATCCTAGCCGATTTCTTATGCGCCCTGTTGGCCAATACGCCAAGGTCCAACATGCCATACAACACCCTCCTGTGCACCGGTTTTAGCCCATCACGAACGTCTGGTAAGGCTCTTGAAACGATGACGCTCATCGAATAATCGATGTAAGCGGTCTTCATCTCATCCTCGATATTCACCGGAATTATTTTCTCTCCTTCTGCCATTTCTTCAGTCGTCTGAATTAATCAACACTATATTGTCAGTATCCTAAATACAAAGCATCGAAGCTACTGAATATACTGGAAGAAGGGCCCGTTATTTGATACGGTTCTTATGCACAAAAATCTGTGGAAAATGCTGGTGTCCGAATTGGCCTTATGGGCAGACCGAAGATACTTTTGAGTGTAGCGCGGTTTACTTTGACTTTTGATGTGAAAGCGTTACTTTAGGCAGGCAGCATGGACCTTAATACATCTATCTTACACCATATGGAATCGAAATTCTCACCTCGCGTCAGAGACGTGATCACATACAGCAGAGAGGAGGCCTTGCGGCTTGGTCATAATTATATCGGTGTAGAGCATTTGATGCTAGGCATCCTAAGAGAAGGTGAAGGATCTGCCATTCGCCTTTTGAAGAAGTTGGAAGTGGACCTCATACGTCTGAGACGCACCTTGGAGTCCACTATTGAATCAAGTCAGCCGGTAAAAGCAAGTGCTGCAGATACTCTGCCATTGGTCAAGCAGGCCGAAAAGACATTGAAGATCACTTATCTGGAGGCACAAGCTCACAAGAGCAGCACAATAGGTACAGACCACCTGCTTCTTTCCATCCTGAAGGACGATTCGAACATTGCTACGCAGCAGCTCGCTCACATGGGTGTGGACTATCATAAGATCAGCGACCTTATGGAGCCCAGTCAGACCACTGGTTCTCCACGGGCTGAGATACCTAACGATCCTGACGATGACGATGACATGAAGTCAGGCGATTTGGGAGGTTCATCCAGCCGCAAAGTGGGAGATTCCAAATCAAAGACACCAGTATTGGATAATTTCGGACGTGACCTCACCAGCATGGCAGAGGAGGGAAAACTGGATCCTATCGTAGGAAGGGCGGCTGAGATAGAGCGTGTTTCACAGATCCTTAGCAGAAGGAAGAAGAACAACCCTGTCCTTATCGGTGAACCTGGCGTTGGAAAGTCTGCTATTGCTGAAGGTTTGGCTTTGAGGATTGTTCAGCGAAAGGTCTCGAGAGTCCTTTTCGGCAAACGCATCATTGCATTGGACATCGCCTCCTTGGTCGCAGGTACAAAGTATCGTGGGCAGTTCGAAGAACGAATGAAGGCTGTGATGAACGAATTGGAGAAATCCCCTGATGTCATCCTCTTCATAGATGAGATACACACCATAGTTGGCGCAGGTGGCGCCTCGGGCTCCCTAGATGCCTCCAATATGTTCAAGCCTGCACTGGCACGTGGAGAGATTCAGTGTGTCGGTGCGACCACCTTGGATGAATACCGTCAATACATCGAAAAAGATGGAGCCTTGGAGCGCAGGTTCCAGAAAGTCCTTATAGAACCGACTTCCATTGATGAGACCATTGAGATTCTCCACAACATCAAAGAGAAGTATGAAGACCACCATGGCGTTGATTATACAGATGAAGCGATACGGGCCTGTGTGAAGTTGACTGCCCGCTATATCTCTGACCGTCACCTCCCTGATAAGGCCATAGATGCCTTGGACGAAGTTGGCTCAAGAGTGCACATCACGAATATCAAAGTGCCCAAGGAAATACTGGCGCTCGAAGAGAAGATCGAAGAGGTCAAGGAGGAGAAGAACAAGGTGGTACGTAGCCAGAAATATGAGGAAGCGGCCAAATTGAGGGATAAGGAACGACAATTCACAGAGCAACTGGAGAAAGCGAAGGAGGAATGGGAGAGCAAGGCGAAAGAGCAACGTGAAATCGTTGATATCAATGCGGTCGAAGAAGTGGTGGCCATGATGTCAGGTATCCCAGTCCAACGTATCGCTGAGAAGGAAAGCGGGCGCCTGGTGAGGATGAAGGACGAATTGGCAGAGAAAGTCATTGGTCAAGCGGAAGCCGTTCAGAAAATCGTCAAGGCCATACAGAGGAATCGCGCTGGACTTAAAGATCCGAACAAACCGATTGGATCTTTCATCTTCCTAGGACCGACAGGGGTAGGTAAGACTCAACTGGCAAAGGTCTTAGCGAAGTACATGTTCGACACGGAAGATGCCCTCATCCGAATAGACATGAGTGAATACATGGAGAAGTTCGCTGTGTCCAGATTGATAGGCGCACCTCCGGGATATGTCGGTTATGAAGAAGGTGGTCAGCTCACTGAAAAGGTGAGGCGCAAGCCCTACTCCATTGTTCTATTGGATGAGATCGAAAAGGCTCACCCTGATGTGTTCAATCTACTTCTACAGGCTTTGGACGATGGACAGTTGACAGATAGCTTGGGCCGTAAGATCGACTTCAAGAATACGGTCATCATCATGACATCCAACATTGGAGCTCGTCAGCTGCAGGACTTCGGCACTGGAGTTGGATTCAGCACCTCGGCAAAGAAAGAGGGGGAAGACACGCATACCAGAGGTGTGATCCAGAGTGCTTTGAAAAAGACCTTTGCCCCAGAGTTCTTGAATCGAATAGATGATGTCATCCTCTTCAACGCCTTAAGCAAAGAGGACATACATAAAATCATCGATATCGAACTCGATAAGCTCTACGGTCGCATCAACGATTTGGGTTATCATGTCAAGATGACTTCAGAGGCCAAGGACTACATTGCTGAGAAAGGCTACGATAGTAAGTTCGGAGCAAGACCGTTGAGCAGAGCCATCCAGAAATATGTAGAAGACCCCCTCGCTGAGGAAATCGTCAATCAGAATTTGGATGAAGGGGATACCATTCAGATCAGTTTCGATAAGAAGAAGTCTGACATCGTCATCAAGATCAATAAGAAGAAGAAGTCAGCTGCCAACGAAGAAGGCGACAAATCAGAGGAATAACCATTACAACTCAGATTAGCAAAGACTTTGCTGTAGTATCAGTTAAAACCAATTGAGCAAAGGTTGAGCTTCCAAAGCTTGGCCTTTGCTCCTTTTTTGGCCTCCTCGGAAATGAAAAGTTCACAATCCCCGTAGTGAACCAAGCCTTCCCTTTTCCTATCTTCCAGTTCAAGGTACCTGTATGATCCATTGAAATATTCATCTCGGTTGTAGGCAAAGAAGAAATGCAAGCCATTCCTTGAAAGCAAGACAAGCTTCTTACCATCTGGGCTCAAGTCTGCCCCTGTGATCTTTATACACTTATCCGGCTCTTCCCAGTAGAATTCTCCCATCTTGGCCGCAGTGTAATGACCTGGTTCATCTGGGACCGAATAGATGACCAAATGATTGTTGTTCTCATCGCAACGGTCCTTGGTGAACATCACCAATCGGCCTTTGCTCCATATCATGGCCTCGATGTCGTAGTGGCATTTGCTATTCAATCCATTATCTGGCAAAAGGAATTCGATGACTTCAGGGCGAACCTTGTTTTCCTGAATCTGTCTTGGGTCGACACGAAGAATACTCAACTTGAGCCTGTCCTTCTTATTGTTACCGAAGTCTCCAATAAAGAGCATACCATCCTTGTCCATGGCCACATCCTCCATATCGTGTACCGTGACATCGGTCAATTCAACTGTTCGTAGTAATTCCCCTCTGACATCGACTTCAAAGATCTCAGCATTTCCACCTCTGTCATTGTGAGTCCAAAGGCTGCGCTCTCCAGCAATGGCAAGACCCGAACTCTCATCGATCACACTAGGCAGCTCACACATTTCCACCAAGTCGAGTTCTATTTGTGCTTGAAGGCCGATAGTGACAAGGGTAAACAATGTAAAAAGAAGTCTATAGGCTGGTCTCATAGCTAAGAGGTTGTGCTCATCATGCATCCACTGAGCAAATATCGTCCCAAATGACGTATCGCTCAAGAGTTCAAATAGGCCCTGATATTAGCTTCAATCCTGGCCTTGGGGTCCTTTGAGGATGAAGGAATAAATGATTCACCGGTGATCTGCTCAAAAAGCTCTATGTAACGCTCACTTACTGAACGCACATAGCTATCATCCATTTGAGGTACCATCTGTCCCTCTTTGCCCTGAAATCCATTACCTATCAACCATTGTCTGACGAATTCCTTAGACAATTGCCTCTGTGTCTCCCCTTTATCCTGATGATCTTGGTACCCATCAGCGTAAAAGTAGCGGGAGGAATCAGGTGTGTGGATCTCATCGATCAAATAGATCTGCCCATCTCTTTTTCCAAATTCATACTTGGTATCTACGAGAATCAAGCCTCGCTCGAGGGCATATTCCGTTCCTCTCTGAAATAACGCCCTGGTGTAGGCCTCTAACTGCACATACTCAGCCTCAGGAACGATTCCCTTGGCGATGATCTCTCCCCTTGAAATGTCCTCATCGTGTCCTTCCTCTGCCTTAGTGGCCGGAGTGATGATCGGTTCGGGCAAACGGTCGTGCTCTTTGAGGCCCTCAGGCAAGGGAACTCCGCAGAGTTCTCGTTTTCCTGAGCTATACTCCCTCCATGCATGTCCGGTAAGGTATCTCCTGATGACCATCTCCACGCGATAAGGGACACAGGCGAGACCGACTGTGACCTGTGGGTCTGGAACGGCCAATTT
The DNA here is from genome assembly GCA_027621335.1 of Bacteroidota bacterium. GTDB lineage: Bacteria > Bacteroidota > Bacteroidia > Flavobacteriales_D > JABDKJ01 > JABDLZ01. The sequence goes on along the minus strand of JAQCAN010000080.1, from coordinate 4,988 downwards.
CCAATTCGGGACGATGTCCTTGGTCAGATCCAAGAACCTGTTGGCGATCTGATTGAGTACTTGGCCTTTGAACGGTATGGGCCGTGGGAGAATCACATCAAAGGCTGATATGCGGTCGCTGGCCACCATGATCAATCGTCCATCCTCCATGTGATATACATCACGAACCTTACCGTGATAGACGCTCTTCACTCCAGGGAGTTCTATATCGATATGATCAACGGCTACTATCTCCATATTCTTCCAGTGCATTAATAATCTTCTTGACCAGGCGATGTCGAATGACATCTTTTGTGGACAATTCTACGATACCGATGCCCTCAATATCCTTCAATTTCTTCATGGCCATGATAAACCCGCTCCGCTTATTGTGAGGTAGATCCACCTGAGTCAGATCTCCTGTGATCATGAATCTGGCAGACATCCCCATTCTCGTAAGGAACATCTTCATCTGATTCTCTGTCGTATTCTGAGCTTCATCCAGAATGACGAAGGCATGATCCAATGTACGTCCTCTCATATACGCTAATGGAGCGATCTCAATGGTGCGGGCCTCCAAATACTCCAAGAGCTTCTTGGGGGGGAGCATGTCGTAGAGCGCATCATAGATGGGCTGCATGTATGGGTCCAATTTGTCCCTCATATCTCCAGGGAGAAAACCTAGACTTTCCCCAGCTTCCACAGCAGGTCGGGTCAGCACGATGCGCCTTACTTCCCTATTCTTAAGTGCTCTCACTGCCAACGCAACAGCGGTATAGGTTTTGCCAGTCCCTGCGGGTCCAGAGACCAAGACAAGGTCATTCTTCTCTGAAGCTTTGACCAAGGTTTTATGCCCCGCAGTTCGGGGAATGATGCGTAGTCCCTTATTTCCATACACCAGAACTGATGGGTCATGGCCTTCATTATTTTCAGAGCCAGCGTCCAGTATATTGGCAATGTCGCTTTCTGATAAGGAATTGAATCGTTCCAAATGCATCACGAGCTCATCGTACTTCTCTTCGAAAGAGGAGATCTCCTGTTTCTCTCCAATGACCTTGATGCGTTCGCCTCTGGAGATGATCTTGAGGGTCGGAAATTGCTTCTTTATCAAATTGAGCTTGGCATTGTTAACGCCAAGAAAGGCTACAGGATCGAAGCCTTGAATGATGAATTCTTTCTCTAGAGACATATTTCTCGCCCAAAGATGACCACAATCTTCTGTGTTCACTTCGTTTTGTTGATTTCAGTTTTCAACAGGTCTTTAGACCCTTTAGGCCCTATTATCTTTGCCTTTCACCATCATCCATGCCCACAGAGACCACCTTCCCATGGCTATAGTCACATTGACCTCTGATATGGGACACCGAGACCACTATGTGGCCGCAGTCAAGATTGCCATACTGCGTCATGCTCCAGAAGCCCAGATTATGGATATAAGTCATGAAGTGGAGCACTTCGACATCCAGCATGCGGCCTATATCCTTAGGCAAGTCTATAAGGACTTCCCATCTGGGACCACCCATATCATCGGTTTACAGCCTGAATGGAGCAAAGAACGAGCCCATGTCATCGTGAAATCGGAAGATCAGTTCTTCATCTCTGCTGACAATGGCCTCTTCTCATTTCTATTGGACAGGGAACCCGATGAGGTCTTCGAGATCGACCTTTCACAGGATACGGACGACCTCACCTTTCCGACCAAGAACATCTTTGCTAGAGTAGCGGCCCATCTCTCCAAAGGAGGAACTCCAGAAGTTCTTTCAAGGCCATATAAGCTGAGATCCTTCTATACCCCGCTGCGCCCCATCTTGGACTCCAATTCCATACGCGGACATGTCATGCATGTAGACAGCTATGAGAACATCTTGAGCAACATCAGTTTGGAACATTTCAAGGAAGTAGGACGAGGACGAGAGTTCGAGGTGCGCTTTGCCAGACACCGTGTGAAGAAGATCGTAAAGACCTACAATGAGGTATCTCCGGGGGATCCTTTGGCCATCTTCCGTTCCAATGGCCTTTTGGAAATCGCCATCAATCAAGGGACCACCGCTACTACACGAGGTGCAGCAGCTCTATTCGGATTGAAGAAAGGAGACACCGTAAGAATTGATTTCCAATGACGATGAGACGCATGGTCAAGATGCACTTCAAGGCTGGGTCGATAGATGCCTTCATTGACTTTTTCGAGTCAAAGAAAGAATTGATCGCCTCCTTCCCAGGGTGTCATCATGTCGAGCTGCTCAGGGACAGGAGGGAACCGGACATCTTGTACACATATAGCTTGTGGGACTCCGAAGAGGCTTTGGAGGATTATAGACGATCCGAACTTTTCCGATCCATTTGGAAAGAGACGAAGCTCCATTTCACCTCTCCTGCTTCCGCGTGGAGCATGGACCTGATGGCTGAGGCAGGAATGAGATCCTAAGTGTCTATTGACTTTGGCATTTGGTCAAGCCATGCGCATTAAAGGATATTTTTGCAGCACCATGAAATCCCAAGCACGACAGAGATAGATATGTGGGCATTGCTTCGTAAAGAGATGGGAGGATTCCTGAGCGGCCTCATCGGCTATATCGTCATCATGGTATTCCTCCTGATGGTAGGGTTGTTCCTATGGGTATTCCCTGGGGAATTCAACCTCCTCGACCGGGGATTCGCTGAATTGGATAACCTCTTCCTACTCGCTCCTTGGGTCTTCCTTTTTATTATTCCCGCTATCACCATGCGTTCATTCTCCGAAGAGAAACGGACAGGTACCTTGGAATTGCTTTTGACCAAACCCATCAGTGATGATCGGATCATCGGGGCCAAGTTCCTCGCTGGTTGGTTCCTTACTCTTCTCAGCTTGGCCCCTACCCTTGTCTACTACGTGACCCTCTCCAATCTTGCTGTTCCTTCTGGCAACGTTGATCATGGAGCCATATGGGGATCCTATATAGGATTGTCTTTATTGAGTGCTGCCTTTGTGAGCATTGGTCTCTTCGCCTCTTCACTCACCTCCAACCAAATCATCGCCTTCATCTTGGCTATCTTCCTGAGTTTCTTCCTTTACGTTGGTCTGGAGTCCATTGCCAGTTTCGACCTTTTGGGTCCTATGGACAATCTCATGCTACAGTTGGGCATGAACGAGCATTATCGTTCCTTGAGTCGTGGTGTCATAGACACACGTGATGTGGTCTATTTCCTAGGGCTCATGGGCATCTTCTTCTTATTGACCAAAACCAGTTTAGAAAGCAGGAAATGGTAAGGGAATATTCCAATAGGTCAAAAAGCCTTTTCCGGCTGTTCCTGGGGATAGTCATCCTCTTTTCGGTCGTAGTTCTGAGCAGTTTCGAATTCAAGAGGTTCGACCTTACAGAGGAAAAACGTCATACCCTTAAAGATGCAACCATAGAGCTCTTGCAGGACCTCGAGGATGTGGTCTTCATCAAAGTCTACCTTAAGGGCGAGTATCCAGCTGAGTATAAGCGTCTGGAACGGGCTATACAGGAAAGGTTGGATGAGATGAAGGCCTATGCGGGGAGCAATCTGGAGTATGAGTTCATCAATCCATCTGAAAGCGAGGATCAGGAGACCAGGAACAAGTTCTACCAGTACCTCCAGGATGAAGGTCTCCAATACACGAACATCACCTTCAGGACGAAGGATGGGGTATCAGAGAAGATCATCTTTCCTGGTGCCATCATCACCTACCAAGGAGAATCTGCCCCGGTCCAGTTGCTGAAGAGCAATGAACGAGCTGCGGATCCTGAACTGATCAACAATTCTGTTGTCAACTTGGAATATGAATTCGCAAGGACCCTACGAAGGGTAACTTCCAAGAAGACCCCTCACATCGCATTCATAGAAGGCCATGGTGAACTCAGCCCGATGGAGACTGCGGATGCTGTGAAGCTATTGAGCGAGAGCTATGTGGTGGAGCGCAAACGCATCGATGGGCAATTGAATGCCTTGAGTGATCCCGCTTCACAGGACGGAAAGAATCGCGTCAATCGCTATGACCTCATCATTATTGCGGATCCTGACTCGGCTTTCTCTGACAAGGACCGATTCTTGATCGATCAATTCCTGATGCGAGGCGGGAAAGTCATCTGGTGCATCGATCCATTGCAGATGGACTTGGACAGTCTGAAGAACCAACAGCAGACCATGGCCCTTTCGAGGGAGCTTGGTATCGAAGAGATGCTCTTCGACTATGGGGTGCGCATTCAGAAGAACCTTCTCTTGGACCGTACATGTGCACCTATCGGCATCACCACTGGGATGAGGGGCAATCAGCCACAGATCGAATTGTTCCCATGGTATTTCCAACCGGTATTGGTTCCCAGGAGTAGCCACCCGATCGTGGGAAATATCGACCCAGTAGTAACGGAATTCACGAGCAGCATAGACACCTTGTCCAAAGCGGATGTGAAACAAACCATCTTGCTGAGCAGTTCTGAATTCACACGGGTCCTCAGACCACCAGTTCGAGTGAACTTGAACATAGTGACCATAGATCCGGACTTTGGGAATAAAACTCGACCCTTTCAGCCAGTGGCTGTCCTCCTGGAAGGCAGCTTCCCCACTGCCTTCAAGAACAGGGTCAGTCCACTATATAAGCAAGAAGGCTTCGACCTAAGAGAAAAGAGCCTTCCCACGAGCATGCTCGTCATCGCTGATGGCGATATCTTCAAGAACAAGGTCAGTCCAGATGGCGCGAATTATTTCACATTGGGCTATGACAGGTATACCAGGGATAAGATCTATGGTAATCGAGAATTCCTTCTCAATGCTGTGAATTATATGCTGGACGAGGCCAGTCTCATCTCTATCCGCACCAAGGGTATCAAGCTCCGTCAGCTCAACGAAGAGCTCCTGAATGATTCGAGAGGACGCATACAGGCCCTTAACATGATCATTCCATTAGTGATTATTCTTATCCTAGGAATCAGTCTCACTGCGATACGAAGGGCGAACTATTCTAAACCAACCAAGGAATGAAAGGAAATCTGAAATACCTTATTCTG